>JAOZLU010000408.1 GCA_029934695.1 Desulfobacterales bacterium
TTGGCGAAACAGATACGGAGTCAAATATGCCTCCGGTCTGCATCATTATCTGTTCATCATGCTCCTCAACTATTTCGTTTATGACAGACGGATTTCCTCCTGATGCGAGGATTCTCAGGCATTCCAGGACAGTACTCCTGCCACTGTCATTTTTACCGACGAGCAGGTTTATCTGCCCCAATTTTTCTGTTTCGAGGTCTTTTAACAATTTATAATTCTGTACTTTGAGAGAATTTATTGTCATTTAAGGCATCCGTATTTACAGATATCCTTTGACAAATACCCGGCAACTGATTTGCACCTGCCGGGTTTTTCCTGTTTTTCCACAATCACCCGGCCAGTTTCCGCAGCCCGTATTCCGGCAGACTGAATTTCCGATCTGACGGTTTCCGGGAAACTGATGTGTTCGTTATGTTCAGACAGCCGGATCATACACCTGCATTTACTTTCAGGATGGCCGGGAACTGTTTTTCATTCATGAAAAACAGAGGTGACAATCTGCGTCATTGGGGTCATGCTGAAAGCATCAGGGAGGGTTATACAGCTTTAAACTCAGTTTTTCAAGAAAAATATTGGATTCTTCAGAAGCGGGGTCATGCAGATTTTTTGATATGGGAATGCTTCTGTGGTGTGACAGGGATATTTTCTGGTATGTTCTGTTGCAAGCCGAGGGATAAATCCCCCGGCTGAAAGCTAAAGCGCACTGTCAGAAGGGTGTAGCTGGCTTCAGCCCGCTTTGGCTTTCAGCTCCGGAATTTATTCCGGGGCTTTGTCCCGTCAGGGACATCTGAAAATAGCCCGGCAATTTATTGCCGGGTAAGCGAACCAAACCCCTCCCGAGTCCCGTAGGGACGACCGAAAGAGTTCAGGCCGATGCTTTCGCCTGAAAAAAATTATTGACATTCAACCCTTGATGCTTAAAATATCTTAAATGTCCTTCGTATTAGTTTGTTAGCATGGTTATTCCCTATAAACTTTGAGTTGCAAATGCATCTCCCTTTAACCGGAGGATAAGATGAATAAACATATCAAACGGGCTATTTCCGACATAAAGAATGGTCGTAATTTTCCCCACAAACATCTCAAAAAGGCTTTTGAGGAAAATTTTGATGAAGCATTAGAGTTTTTTGTTAAAAATGTGGATGAAACTGATTCTTTTTCAAGGGATCTGAAGTACGCGCTTAATCGTTCTTTCTGGAAATCCAAAATTTCCAAGAAGTTATCCCTTCCCAAATACTTCAAAGACAAGATTCTTGCTTCTGAATATTTTACCAATGTAAAAGCCCTGCCGGATTTCCTGAACTTCTATTTTTCTCAAAGTTTTCATATTGACGAGGATTTTCTGCTCAAAGCCGTTGAACTGGATTCCGATGGAACAGCTTTGTGCATTAAAAGAAATAAAATCTTTGTCAAGGATAATTTTTTAAAAAAACATTGGAAATCCATCCGAGAGAAAGTTTCCCGCCACACAGAAGACCCGACATTTCCAAAGTTTGTTCGTGAATGCGAAATTTTAAGTGAACTATATCAACAGCTTAAAATCGAAGCAGGTGAATTTGATTATGTCCTGAAAGCTTTGGATATTGAGGATCTGCTCATAAAGTTCTCTTTGAATTATGAAGAAAAAAGACTTAAACTCTTGTATGAAATGTATCAAGGGGCTGATATTTGTAGCCATTCTGAGGGTGATTTAATAAAAAATACTGAAACTGAGTCACTCCTAAGAGCTTTTGACCGAATAGTTAAAACTAAAATAAAAACAGGTAATTCTCAAATAAAGATTCCGTTTGAAAAAAGCCGTTTTGATGAGATGGTTATAGCGTACAAGAAACTTGTTCTTTTTGAACATGAAATTGATTTTTACTGTTATCATGATCATTGGTTCCTGGCAGAAGAGCTTGAAGATCGTTATTTATTTCAAAACAGCAAGCCGGAACACAGTAAAATATGGGAGCGGATAAATTATAAATATATGGTGCAAAATAATTTCTATTATAATCATATTATAAATCATCCTAAATTGTTAAAACCTATCATGGAATCAGGCATGGATGATATGGGTAAGCTTTGTGCTATAAAAGGATTAGCATTTCGTGTTGATTTTTTCTCTCGTTTTCAGTTACCTGATATTATACAGAATCAGGATGGGAATTCTATAGACTTACATAAAGCTCTTGTCTTGTTAGGCCGTATGGCAGGCTATTCTTATAAACGGTATGAGGAAATCGTGGATGCAGTTTGTTTGGAGTTCGCAACGGATGGTTTTGAATTCGATTTTGAAAAAATATTATTGAAGGCAACGATAAAGCTTCGATCTATATCAAGGCTTCCTGTTGTTACGCCACTTGTGTCACAAGAAGAGCGAGGATTTATGAATCAACTTTGCAAAAGCTTAGAATATGGCCGAGATGAACTTCTTGAAATTTTGGATTTAATATCAAGTGACCTGGAAAGTGGCAACACAAAAAAAATTGATTTAGTTTCAAGACCTTTCATTAAAACTAAAGGTGCTTATGTTTGGCTGGCATCAGCTTTGGCGGAAAGAAATCATGCAATAAGCCTATATAATTGTTTATATCAGCAGGGACTATTAAAAAATGAGCATCAAAAACAGTCGGATGAAACTGAAAAAGAAATTGCAGATTTGTTCAGACATGCAGATTTCAGCGCGTTAAACAGTCAGCCATTTAAAGATGAGGAATTGGAAGGTGATTTTGATGTTCTGGCTTATGATGAGAAGGACAAGGTGCTTTTTGTCATTGAGCATAAAAACTCGCTTTACATGAGGAGTGCAATTCATGATATTCAAATACATAAACTCGTAAGCCTGGAAAAAGGGGCAAAACAACTGAACAAGGCTTTGACTTATATAGAAAAACATTTTGATGAGATAAAAAATTTATTGAAAATAAAAGAAGATTTTGAGGATATTCAACTCTATCCTCTTTTAACGACGAATTTATTTGAAGAGGATTATATCGGAGTCAATGGATTTAAAAAGATCAGCATGTTTGAATTGAAGATCATACTTGAAAATAGTAAGTGTTTTCTTTCTAATCCAATAGAGATACTTCCCCCTGATCTGCGTCTCTATATGTTTCATCCTCCGGATGAACACTCTGAAGAATCAAAAGCGATTAAAGAATGTCTGCAATCCTTTCAGGAAGAATGCAACTTGTGGGAGAACCCGGAACAATGCAATGCAAACAGTGTGATCTCGGCGATTGAAGAAGATAAGGTCTGGGATTTCTTAGATGCCCAGGACTGCGAACCTCATGATCAAATATTTGTAATCAACGGAAAGACTGTGATTTTCAGATTCTGACGATATGTGTCTTTGGCCTGTCGTATATTCAGACATGACAGGCTCTTATACCTCCTATGCCCAATATCAGGATGAAATCTCCTGATAACCATTAACCTTTATTCAGGTTTTGCATAGGAGGGAAAAAATGATGTACTCAAGGATACGTTTTTCTGCGTCGTGGTCAATCACTTCTGTCTGCAACTATGACTGCCTGTATTGCTATCGGTACAGGGATGAAAAAATTTTGGAGGTAAATGAAGCATATCAGATTGTTGACAGGCTTTATGAATTGGGATGCCGAAAGCTGAGCCTGGCAGGAGGCGAACCACTCTGCTGGCATTCTAAAAATGCTGTTTTTGATCTTGTCAGCCATATCAAATCCAAAGGGATGCTGACAGAGCTGATTACCAACGGATGGTTTTTGGAAAAGGGGGATTTGGATGTTCTGAAGGGCAGACTGGATATTCTGACAATTGACGTGGATTCGCTGTGTGATCAAATCCAGTTCCAACTGGGCAGGCCAGTCGGACATATTGCACGCGCAAAGCGTCTGCATCTTTATGCCAAAAAGCTGGGCATGAAAATCAAGATGAATACGGTTGTCACATCCGTGAATTTTGATTGTATCCCGGAGATGTGCAACTATGTCAGGGAGGCAGGCTTTTACCGATGGAAGATTTATCAGTTCATGCCGATTCTTGACTTTTCGGAAAAGGAACGGTCTTTAATCGTTGACAAAAACGCCTTTGAAGCCTTACGGAAGGAAATTGAACATGAAATGGAAAACGGGGCTGTCTCACTGGTGACAGAAAATAACCGGCAAATGGCGGATTCTTATATGAACATCAATCCGCAGGGTGTCATCCACACCAATCGAATCAGGAATAAGGAGCAGATCATCAAATATGAAATTGGCAAGGTGTCTGAGGTGGGTTTGGAAAAAATGTTCAGCCATTTTGCCTTTGATGAAGACAAGTTTCTGCGTTATCATCAGATGAGTAATTATCTTTTTGTGTAAAATTCTCCTTGCCCTGTAGGAAGGGATAGCCTTCATGTCATTACTGTGAAAGCGGAAATCCGCTCTGTTGCAACGGCAGATTTCTGCTTCCGCAGGAATGACATTATGAACGGTGCCCGATATGGGCTGTGATCAGAGGGTTGATTCCAGAACCTATTTTCCTTCAAACGGCCCTTCCGGAATATAGCTGAGTAATTTTTCCACCATAGGCTTGAGCAGGCCGTCACTGAGCGATTTTCTTTCGATCAGGATTTTCATCTTTCCGTTTTTGTCACGCTCAAATCGGACGTGGGTTTGCAGAATGACCAGGGCGGCGGTGATGACTGCAATCGTACCCGCATCAGAAAAACTTCTTGCCGTGGGATTTTTAAGAAGCGCTTTCATAACTTCGCTGGCTCCCGGGTCCTCTGCCAGAAGGAGAAGCGACTGGCGGGCGATATCTCCTTCCGAGGCTTGGGATTCCGAGGGAGGAATGTCAAAGGCATCCTGTAACGCCTGCCGGGTTTCGGGTGTCCAATCGGTTTTATAAGTGTCCATCCGCATTTTCGCCTGGGTGACTGTGTTCAGCATACGGATGGCGGTGGTGTCGTCCAATTGAGAGATGTTGTCTTTCATTGTTTTTTTCCTTTCGTTAAGGGGCTGAACTGCAGATTGCACGGATTCTCCTGATTACGCTGATTTAGGAGCCTGTCAACCAGCGTTTAATCCGTGCAATCAGCGTTAATCTGCTGTTAATCTGCGGTTCGGACACATTTAATTCCCCCAACCCCGCCGCTTCCCATAAGGCTTTCAGTTTTGTTTGGGTGGTGGGATCTGCCTGTTTATAGAAATCAAGAAATCTGCTTGCAACAATTTCGACACGTGCTGAATCTTTATAGCGAGCAAAAATAAGAAGACTCTTAATGAGCAATTTGCCTAATTCTTCAAAATTTTCTTGCAGTCCGGCAAGAATACCTAATTCGCCATAGGTCAAAGCAGCGCCGTGTTCGTTGCCTTGCTTTTCAGAAATGTCCAGAGATTTGCGATACCATTTTTCTGCGGTTTTAAAATCTCGTTGTTTCCGAGCGATTATCCCCAATTCGTGATAGGTGGAAGCAGCGCCGTGTTCATCGCCCTGCTTTTCTTTAATATCCAGAGATTTGCGACACCATTTTTCAGCGGTCTCAAAATCCCGTCGTTCAAAAGCGATTATCCCCAGTTCGTGATAGGTGGTCGCAGCGCCGTGTTCGTCGCCCTGCTTTTTTTTAATAGCCAGAGATTTGCGACACCATTTTTCGGCGGTCTCAAAATCCCGTTGTTCCCGAGCGATTTTCCCCAATTGGTGATAGGTTGTCGCAGCGCCGTGTTCATTCCCCTGCTTTTCTTCAATAATCAGAGATTTGCGACACCATTTTTCGGCGGTCTCAAAATCCCGTTGTTCCTGAGCGATCATCCCCAGTTGGTGATAGGTGATCGCAGCGCCGTGTTCGTTGCCCTGCTTTTCTTTTATAACCAAAGATTTACGATACCATTTTTCGGCGGTCTCAAAATCCCGTTGTCTATAAGCGATATTTCCCAGTTCGTGATAGGTTTGTGCAGTGCCGTGTTCGTTGCCCTGCTTTTCTTTTATAACCAGAGATTTGCGATACCATTTTTCGGCGGTCTCAAAATCCCGTTGTTCCTGAGCGATCATACCCAGTTGGTGATAGGTGGAAGCAGCGCCGTGTTCGTTGCCCTGCTTTTTAAAAATATCCAGAGATTTGCGATACCATTTTTTGGCGGTCTCAAAATCCCGTTGTTCCTGAGCGATCATCCCCAGTTGGTGATAGGTGGGAGCGGCACCGTGTTCATTCCCCTGCTTTTCTTCAATAATCAGAGATTTGCGACACCATTTTTTGGCGGTCTCAAAATCCCGTTGTTCCTGAGCGATTCTCCCCAGTTGGCGATTGGTTTGAGCAGCGCCGTGTTCGTTGCCTTGCTTTTCATCTATATCCAGAGATTTGCGATACCATTTTTCGGCGGTCTCAAAATCCCGTTGTTCCTGAGCGATCATACCCAGTTGGTGATAGGTGGAAGCAGCGCCGTGTTCGTTGCCCTGCTTTTTAAAAATATCCAGAGATTTGCGATACCATTTTTTGGCGGTCTCAAAATCCCGTTGTTCCTGAGCGATTGCTCCCAAATTGTGATAGGTTGTCGCAGCGGCGTGTTCGTTGCCCTGCTTTTTAAAAATATCCAGAGATTTGCGATACCATTTTTCGGCGGTCTCAAAATCCCGTTGTTCCT
>JAOZLU010000034.1:0-2035 GCA_029934695.1 Desulfobacterales bacterium
AACATCAAACATCCAACATCCAACATCAAACATCCAACATCCCTCTGGATGGCCTTTCTGATAGCCAAAGAATCAGCACCTGACAGCGGCCGATTCTGCAACGGAACCCTGATCCATCCTGAATGGGTCCTGACCAGCGGGCAGTGTGCGGCTTATGGAATGGAAAACAGCTTTGACGTGATGGTGGGTCATCTGGACGCGGGAGAGCGGATTCAGCCGGATATGACACTGATTCACCCGGATTTCGACCCAGTCACCCTTGATTCGGATATCGCGCTGATTCATCTCTCTGTTCCTTCAGCCCAGCCCCCCATTGACCTGATTCCCCCGGGAGACCCTGTAGAAATGGCAAAACCGGGAACTTCTGCCACAGTCATCGGATGGGATGTCACCGAGCCTGAACCGGAGACCTGCCCGGAGAGCCTTTCTGAAATCTCAGTGCTGATTGTGGAGAATGAGAAAGCAAACCAACTCTATGTGGAACGCTTGGGCATCGCCGGCGCCATCACAGGGAACATGCTCGTCGCGGCGGCCGATGCTGAGGGAAAAAATTCCTGCACAGGGAACAGCGGAGGCCCCCTTGTGGTGGAAATCCCAAATCTCAAATCCCAAATCTCAAGTACCTGGGTGCAGGCCGGAATTGCCAGTTGGGGAGAGGGGTACGATCTTCCCGGGTATTACAGCATCTATACACGGATATCCCGGTTCACCTCATGGATATATGAGCAGATCGGGGGCCTGCCGCCTTTTGACGCGGATATCACAGGAGGGGTGCTGAACCAGGGGACGCTTCTCATAAGCGGAAGCACACTGACCGGCAATTCAGGGATGAGAGGCGGCGCCATTCATAATCTGGGCAAGCTGACATTGCTGAACAGCACAGTGAGCGGAAATTCAGCGACTCTGGGCGGCGGCATCTTCAATGAAGGAAACATCCGCATAGTCTTCAGCACCATTGCCAAGAATGAGGCCAGATACGGCGGAGGCATTTTCAATGGAGTCACGGGAACCACGGAGATCAGGAATACGCTGATTGCTGGAAATTCCCTCGCTGTGGCCGGATCAGATTTGTTGGGAAGCATCATGACCCGGGGAAACAACCTGATTAGCGAGAGTGCCGGTGGGAGCGGCTATCACTCCCATGACCTGCTTGACATGCCTCCCCTGATGATTCCTGTTCTTATGAGCAACGGCGGCCCCACGCTGACTCACGCGATCCAAGTCAATGGCCCGGCCGCTGATGCCGCGGATTGTACAGACATGGAGGGAAACAAGGTGGAAACAGATCAGCGAGGTGCAGAGCGTCAGGATATGTGCGACATCGGCGCGTTTGAATACGACAACAGAGATTATCCGCCCGTGGCATCGGATGACGTGATGTTCACAGTTGAGAAACCTGTCAGCTTCGACGTATTGCAGAATGACAGGGATGCCAACGGCGACGATTTACTCATCATCGAATTTTCCAAACCTGAAAACGGCATGATCACGATCTCCCCCTCACCACTCACCACTCACCACTCACTCCTCTATACCCCATACGAGGGTTTCCTGGGAACAGATACTTTCACATATATGATCAGCGACGGAACGCAGATATCCCAAGCTCTCGTCACCGTGACCACACTGCCCGACAATCCGCTAATGGTTCAGGATGATGAGGCACTGACCCAGGCGAACACCCCTGTCGTCATTAAGGTTCTGGCCAATGACAGCGATCCCGAGGGGAATCCCTTAGAGGTGATTGAGGCGGCCCAGCCCGCCAACGGTTCGGCAGTCACGAACGGCACGGTTATCAGCTATTCACCTGTGAAAGATTTCACAGGCACGGATCGCTTCATGTACAGCGTCACTGATGGTGTCAAAACCGGCAAAGCCTTTGTCATTGTAACAGTGGGGGATCCGGACAAATGTCACAGTGCGGATTACAGTTCGCGGGATTATGAGATTAACCTCTCAGAACTGCTCCGCGTCATCCAAATTTACACAAACGGCGCATACACCTGCGGCGATCCGAGTGTGGAAGATGGGTATG
>JAOZLU010000034.1:2135-13220 GCA_029934695.1 Desulfobacterales bacterium
GTGTATGCCTCACCACTCGGATTATAATCCCCAGGATTGGCGGATCAGTCTGAGCGAGCTTCTGCGTCTGGTGCAACTCTACAATTCTTCGGGGTACCATCCGGATCCGGAGCAGGAGGATGGGTTTGGGTTGGGAAAGTAAGGCGATTTCTAAAAAAGAACATCCCACTGAGATGTAGGGTGGGTGGAGCGCAGCGCAACCCACCAGACACTGAGATTGACTGCCGGACGGGGTTTGCAACCCCGTCCGAAACCTTTCCAAAAAGCAGTTCTATGGCTGCAAACGAAATACAGAAACAACCGGGTAATGATCCGAAGCGTCTGTCTGAATTACCCGATGATTTATCAGCTCCCATTCTGAGGGAACAAAAATAAAGTCAATTTTCTGTTTCGCTCCGCCTGAGGGAAATGTCAGAGGCCCTCCGTACGAAGCCCTGAACTTTCCTGTATTGCGGATAAGCTCAATGGAAGGTTCGCCAGGGCTGGAGTTGAAATCACCTGCCATGACTGCTTTCTGATTCCCTTTGTAATCAAGCATCTGATGGGTCTGTGTCAGATTGTTTGCAGAATTGTATGAATCATTGTGAACGGAAGCAGCCAATATGTTTTGTCCGCCAACCTGTAGTCTGCACCATAAGACACGCCTGCTGTTTGTTGTTTCATAAAAGGGCTTACGTCCTGACAGAGAAGGATTGGCAACAGCTTCAAGAGGCAGACGGGACAGGATCGCATTGCCGCCCACTATGCGGTAAAAAGGAAGGCCGAAATTGTAGTTTTCTCCGAATGCCCATGAGTGCATACCGGTCGCTTCTGCCAGAAACATGATCTGGTTAACCGGACAGGGGGTGCATTCAAACACTGCTTCGGAAAAAAACACAATATCAGGCTGCTCCCTGCTTATTATTTCCGCAATACGTCTCATTCTTTCTCTGGCAGTTTTCTCATCCCGGAATCTGATTCCATCTTCATGGATAAAGCCTTTTGCAATGTTGTATGCCATGATCCTGATTTCGCCCGAATCTCTGCTTTCCGGTTTCGGAGGATGAGAAGTTGTCCCCGAAATCGGGTTTTCTCCGTCAGCCAACAATAACCCGTTAATAATGAACAGTCCACCGAGAGCTGCGACAGTTCCGAGAGCAGTCAGGGCAGTATATAAACATATTTTTTTAAACATAATCCGAGACCGTACTAATTTTTTTCGACGTTTTTAATTTAATGTTAGCCGCAAAAGGTGGAGGGAGCAAGATTTCCTTCATTCAGAAACCCGTCAACTGGGTCCAAGGTCTTGAATTGCCGGGCTATTCTCAGTTGTCCCTGTCGGGACAGAATTTCTTTCCAGTTTTTCAATACCGGCAGGGGTTGTTTTATACTTCTGTTTCGGGCTGCTGGGCTTATCCGGGTCTGTCATTGCCAGCAGGCCGTTATTCATCAGCGGGTTAAGGACAGTTTTTCTGAATTTGGTCCGATCCGACCGACCGGCAATTTTCAACAGTTCTGAAATCGCAAGCTGTATTTTGCAGCTTTCCAGAATCCTGAGTTGTTCGGAACCTGGTGCCAGCCTGGTGCCAGCCTGGTGCCGACCTGGTGCCAGCCTGGTGCCGGCCTGGTGTTTGCCCGGCACCAGCCTGCCGCCGTTATCTTCCTGTTTTCTGAACTGAACCTGAAACGCATGTCCTGTTTCCCGAAAAACAACATCAGTTTCAGGATACTCCGAAAGAGCCTGCCTGATTTTCAGCATCCCGCTTCCCCAGGCTTCGATCAATCCCAGATCCTTGAAAATCAGGGCAAGCGTCCGGTTTCGTATCACAGACCTGCCAGTGCCCAGATCCTCCGGTGAGAGGGTGTCCGGCAGAGGACCCGGACTCGTAATTTCGAGCATATCATCATAAACAGCAATTTTGATGTCGCTTCCCATCAGTGCGTAATCCCGATGCACAACAGCGTTGATCACAGCCTCTCTGATCGCTTTCAGGGGATACTCCCACCTGTTTTTACGATAGATTTCCCCGATTGTGGCACCCAGAGCGATATTTTTTTTGACAAACATCATACAGGCTTCCGGCGCTTTGTGAACCGGAAGGCTGACTGTGGCCTGATCCGTGAAAACATCCATTGTCACGCCTTTGAAACGGGCACACTCAATTTTTGCAAAAGGAAACAATCTGCTGCGATGCAGACTGTCAGATAAGAGAACAGCGGCATTGGAAGGAAAAACCTGATCCTGTTCTCTGACCATCAGTCCCAGATTTTTCAGATGGGTATCTCTGAGGACTCTGCCCGTTGCCTCTGTGTAATCTGACAAAAACTCTTTTAAGTCAGTATCCTGCCACCGCACGTCGTAGGCAGGTACTGAATCAAAGGAGATGTTACGGCGCTGTCTTTCAAGCGATTCCAGAGTTTCCTGAGATGCCGGCCTGTTTGTGGAACCGACACGGATAAATGTTCCCTGATGTCTCCCTTTTTTCCTGAGATAATAGGGCTTATGCGATCCCGGAAAAATTCTGACAACCAGCAGGCTTTTCCCTTCAGCAGACTGAATAAATATTTCCGGTATGATATTCGGCGCGCACTGGGTGAAGAGATGATCGGAGATGCGTTCCTCCAACAGGAATATCTCACGATCCGGAATACCGACAATATCCCTCGGATTATCCCGCACACCAAAGACGATCTTTCCCCCTGCGCCGTTGGCAAAGGCGATGGCGGTTTTGGCAATCTGGTCGCCCCCGGGAAAAATTTCCTTGAATTCCAATCGCCGGGATTCAGGCTGCTTCCAAAAAGGTCTTGCAACATTCTGATGGGTGTTCATATCACGCACCTCTTTCTGACAGATTATTAAGACACATTTTCCTGCAATTGCTTCAAAATTATAATTTTATTGTGATTAAATAATAATTATTTCATCAGATATCAAGCTAAAAAGCAAAAAAACGAAAATCCGGATGCATTCCAAAAGTGATGAAAATGATAACTATGTGAAATTATTTATACTTGGATGATTTTATTGCTGCATCCGTTATTTCAATGAGTTATCCAAATTTGGTTTTTGATCTGCACTTTGAGAATGCACCCTGAAAATCCTCCCGCCTGGGAACGAGCTGTTGGGGCATGAAAAAAATCTTGACAAAACATCTGTTTATAGAATATTATTTTAAAATAAGATTTTATGCAGATATATTGTTATGATGTTAAAAAATTTTCCAAATGGGGTCATAACAAACGCACAAATCGCAGGACTTGAAAAAGCAGTGAAAAATGCTCCGAAATTCGGAGCAAATTATTTTTACCTGGCCGAAGCTTACGCGCTGTCACACAGTTATAAAAAAGCGATTCACACTCCTTGCCGAAGAAGCAAAAAAAGAGGTTCGGAAAATCGGGGGGCTGAGAACCCGGTGACGATCAGTTCGTAGTTCCGCCTTTAAGGCGGCCAACTGGTTAGACCGCCTGAAGGCGGAACTACGAACTGACAGTTCGGAAACAACTGGATGAAAAAGCCGGACACAATCTGAGGAAATATATGGATAATCTTCAGACTGAAAAAGAATATGGTATTCGGGAGAGAGGAGTGCAAAAATGGATTCATTCAGAGCGTGATTGCCACATCTGAATTTTTGCTTTTTGAAAACAGGACATGAGTGGAACCAACGGCAAACAAACCCCGACATCCAGAAGGGAAAATCTGGAATTTGATTTCCGGGTGTATTAGACAGATAGATAACCACAAAGATTTTTTTATAAGAAAAGGATTTCAAGGTGATAACCTATGAGAATCAAAGGCTTTATCTGGCTGGAGAATGTTATAGAAAAGCTTGAAGTGAAACACAATGTCACCCAAGGAGAAGCCGAGGAGATATTTACCGGCAGACCGAAAATCAGAAAAATGAACAGAGGACATTTCCGGGGCGAAGATGTCTATCGGGCTTTGGGGGCGGACAGCATCAGGACGATATCTGGTGGTATTTTTCATTCACAAGAAGAGCAATGAGGCCCTGATTCTGAGCGCACATGATATGGACAGAAAGGAGCGGAAAAGTTATGGAAAAAAATAATGAGACACCAGCAAAAGACATGCTGCCTGAAAATTTCGGTTCGATTGAGGCGTTCTGGGATTTCTGGGATACGCACAGCAGTGCCGACTATGAAGAATTCACAGAGTCTGTTGAAGCAGAAATACGGCTGCCCTCACAGAAAGTCTATTGCGCCATAGCAAAGGATCTGTTCACTCAGGTGAAAACAGAGGCACGATTACAAGGAGTGTCCTCAGAAACACTGATCAATCTGTGGGTCAAAGAAAAAGTTTCCGGCTGAATAACGCAGTTTCAAAGCTTCGAGCGGAATCAGATTATGATTTTTCAATACCATTCTGACACAGACATGCTTTACATCGAACTTGCCTCCGGGATCAGCACGGAGTCCGAGGAGGTCACGCCCGGGATTGTGCTTGATTTTGATGAGAATGACAGGGTTGTGGGCATCGAAATTGAGGATGCCAGCAAAGTCATTGACCTGGCACGATTGGAGTTGCTGAGTCTGCCTGTTGACAATCTGATTTTCAGCAAGGCCGGAATGCCGGAACCGGCTTACGGGGCCGAAGCGAATGCCGCCTCTCTCTGATATCCTTCACAGTGATTTCAGCCATTGTTGTCGGTTTCAAAGTAAGATTAATTTCAATGCAGGCTGTGGAATAATCGCCATGAGTTGGATAAAGCATCATTCAGAAAGCGAAAAATATGCAGGTCAGGCTGAAATTGCAGCGAGACAGGGAGATGAGACAGGTGCGGCAGAGCTTTATCATCGTGCAGCCCGGGAAGAAGGACATGCAGGTTGTTGTCGATATTCCAGACCAATATTTTCTTGATATGACTGTGGGAGAGTTTGCGCGATGCCTCAAACTCCACACGGCACTGTTCATGTTTCAGGCAGGGCAGCTTTCTGCCGGCGCGGCCTGCGAATTTGCCGACGTGGACCGCTATACATTTCTGGCAGCCTGCAGCCGCCATAATATCGCCGTGATTCATTATGATGATGAGCTTGAAGCAGAATTCAGACAGTTGAAGAGGATACGGGTGTCATGCTGATTATTGCTGACAGTTCCGCGTTAGTCGCCTTAGCCCTGTGCATAATGGCTTACAATGGCCTGATCGGCTCTTTGATGAGGTGGTCGTCAGAGAAAAACCGGCAGCCAAAATGCTCCGGAAGTATCTGACAGCATACTCCGCAACTGCAAAAAAGTCGGATTTCACCTCTTTTCAAGACAACTTCTTTACGATCTGGGTATATCCTTTCTCAGCAGCCAAATTAAGTTCCGGGCAAACAAGTATTATACTGCCTTTAGACGAAAGCCCATCAGGAACATAGCCGTTGTCAAGGAGCAGTTCGGCGGTATTCGGATGTTTATATGTTAATGCCAATGAGAAGGCGGTTGAGCCATCTTTTCTTTTCACGTTCATATCTGCTCCTGCTTTTATCAGTCTTTTGACAGTCTCATACACCTCGGGAGCCCCGTTCATACTCGCCACCATCAGCGGAGTGAAATCGTTGCTTTCAGCATCCAAATCCGTTTCCGGATGTTCGATCAGCATATCCATAATCTGAAGAAGTTCCGTCCTAAGCGTTGTTTTCTGAGACAACATGTACACAGTCATGAACAGAGGAGTCCCCATCTCCATCTTCCCATTTTCATACTTGGCAAGAGGAACGCTTTGACTGACATCCGCTCCTTTTTCGATCAGCTTTCTGACGCTATTTGCATAGCCTCCTTGAATGGCGGATTGAAAAGCTGACAGTCCCTCCGGTGAAAGCAGATTGATGGTCTTTTTACTGATATCATCGCCGTCAAGGATCAGTTCGGCGATTTCAGGATGCCCTTTCCACAATGCCAGGGCAAGCGGATTTGCATTGTCCTTTCCTTTGGCGTTGACATCCGCGCCTGCACCAATCAACTTTTTGGCGACCTCAAACTCACCGTTTTCACTTGCCAGCATCAGCGCTGTAAAATCGTTGGTGTTTTTGGCTTCCAAATCGGCCTTTGCATCAATCAGGACATCAATGATTTTAAGGAAATCATCCCTATTTTCGGCTGCTGTTTTGCTGAATACTTCTCCAACCTTCCGGGAAATTTCTGCCGATCTTGAATCGCCCATCATTCTTATTCTGGAATTACCAATCACCCTCTCATAATCTTTGTCAAAAACAGCGGAAGGGGCCATAAATGCATCATAATCCCTTGCAATTTTGGTCATTTCCAAGTTGGGGTGACAGAACGTCCGGGGATCCCCATTTGCCATCTGATCAAAAAATTCAGTGGACAACTGATTTATGGCAAAGTACAAAGGTGTCATGTCATCCACCGTTATTCTCAGATTAACATCAGCCCCTTTTTCAACCAGTTTTTGAACGATCTCCGGATCGGCCTTCTCTATAGCGATATTCAACGCGCTGACTTTCCTCCGATTTGAGACAGCATTTATGCTGTCACCGAGGTCTTGGTCAAGGAGCAGATTTGCGATTTCCCTCTGTTTTTCATCAAGGTGCAGCTGAGAGCCTCCGTCCAATGCCCGCATCAATGCCGTTGAATTATCGCTCGCCCTCTTCTTAGGATCAGCCCCTTTTCCCAACAATTTTTTGACCTTGTCAATCTGACCGACGATGGAAAAACCCATCAATTGGGTCAAAGGTCTTGGCCCAAGCCCCTTTATCTCACGATTGGGGTACCGGGTATCCAGCTTGCGGTTTTCCCATTCTGGAAGATCAATCGCCCATTGAGACTGGGAAGCGGCCTTTTGGTGATTTTCAGCTTCAGGATATCGGGAAGCCGCCTGAAACACCATGCTGAACTGTTTTGACTGCTTATCCATAAGCCAAGCTTCTACTTCATCAAAGGGCTCTGAGAAAAGACCGTAATACAACGCCCATTTATACATTGACTTGAAGAGCCTTTTCTTGTTCAGCTTGGCAGCAACAAGCATCCCTTCCTGCATGATTGGCTTCAGCGATTCTCCCGCACAGTATTTGCCCGTCTCAAAGGCGTTTTTATAAAACTTCACAGCCGCTTTGGGGTTGTTCATCAGCATGTCATGGCGGCCCTGATTCCAGTGAATGTAATAGATAAGTCTTTCGTTATAAGGCTCCAAAGTCTTGAGTTCCCCGATCAGCTTTTCAGCCTTATCCTTATCGCCTTCCTGTTTGCCTGCCCTGAGGCTGGTAAGTTTTTTCGATAATTCAAAATCTGCAATATCAAGAAATTTCAGAAATTGCTCATCAGGGGACGGCAAATAGGACAGGTAATCAGCCAACCGTTTAACCGAAAAAACACCATATTTTTTGATCAGCACCTCCTGATTCTTACTAAGCCAGGATTCACAGTCACGGTTCGGATCACACCCAACTTTCTGAGCCTCCGTGGCCAAACATTTGTCCTTTTCAAAAAACGCTGCAAAAGCCCTATTCACAACAGAATGCCATTCCGCATCGCTCTTATCCCGGCAACGGCATTTCTCCATCACCAGTTGCTTTCCACCCGACTCATCAAAGGCTTCACCGTATGACATGAACTGGCAGACCCATTTGCGAGTGGTCTCCTCACCATAAACTCCACACAGTTTGTTGAATGTGCTTTGCACGGTGCGGGCAATCAGAAGATTGAAAACAAAACTCTGTTTCAGTTTTTCTTCTTCATCTCCGAGACCAAAGTTCATCTCTGATATTTCCCTGATGTTTGACGATTTCGGCAGGCTTTCATTTTTTGACCATCTGTAAAATTTTTTCTCATAAGCCTCTTCATTGTCACCTTTGCCTTTGGCTTCGCCCATCTTTTCAGACAGCTTTCTGCGGCTGTGGATACCCGTCAGTTCGATCCACCAGTCCAGAACAGTTCCAACAGGCCAGCGAACTTTACCATCAGGCTGTTTCACAGGAAGATACCAGTAGGGTTGATCCGGGAAACAGACAGCCTCATCCCGATAGCACAACTGCACCTTTTTTAAAGAAAGGAATATCCTTGATATGAGATATGTACCGATGAACCATTCCAGCGTCCCTTTCCGATCCAGGTGACTTGCTTCATGCAACACGACTTTTCTGTACATCTCAAAAATTTCAGATACGAAGCGATCTGTCAAATCGGTTAAAGCATCATCCGGGAGGATATTTTTCAAGGCTTTGAGTATCTGGCCTTCCAGATTATCACTCCCTTCCAAATCAATATCCTTTTCTTTGGCAAGCCGATCCAGGGCTTTTACAAAGGCACTTTTGTTTTCAAACATATCCCACAAATCAGAAGTGTCTATGATAAAATGCCAGCATTCCCCCAAAGTCGGATAGGGTGTTTCCTTCATTGCAATTTCCTTCTGCTTTTTTTCCATTTCAATTTCCCTCTTAAACGATTGTTTGAAAAGGCTTTCAGCCGAAATGGCTGAAAGCCGTTTGCACTTACTTTTTACGGTTGGAATTTTTTGCAGCCTGACTTTGCGCCCTTGATGCAAAACTGTCTTTCGGCACATTCCCGCCATGCTTCTTTGCGGTTGAGCTTTGAATTCTCGCCGCAGCCTCTGATGTCATGGACGTTTTTGCCGGGTTTTTTGCGGCTGCTTTCTGCGCTCTTGCCGCAAAATCATTTTTCGGCACGTTCCCGCCATGTTTCTTTGCGGCCGCCTTTTGAATTCTCCCGGCTGCCTCCGGTGTCATCGGTTTAGTCATACCACATACCTCCTTAATCAGTACAGTTTAAAATTCATGGGAAACTTGATGAGGAAATGTTTTCATCAAGTTCGGGGGTAATATTGTATTTTTTCAGAAATCTCAATGGACAGATGAAAGGCACTAATTTGGAATTTTACAATTTTGGTGATTCCCGGTTTCTGATCTGTCGCCAAACTGTAAGTTTGGCACTCGGAAGGATGGTCGGATTTGTGCTGAAATTTCATTTCAGCACTCCTCTTTTTGCAGTATTTTTAATTGGAAAACGGATGCCAAAAAAATATCAACTCGTTCAGTAAGATGTTGAAATGCACATTCCATTATGTTATTTAATCAGAAATTTGAGGTCAAAATGGACAAAAATCAGTTCTGAAACTCATGTACAGGACAAAAAAGAGAAATCCGGCTTTTTTCCGCACCCGGAAAGCTGGGCCCCGTCCGGGGAAAGCAGGATGTATTTCCCCGGTCATTTGTTTGTTTTGTACACAGTTGAAAACTGCATCACCGATGTGTTATAGTTAAAAAATATGAAAAAGTTAATGACAAAACATTTTTCAAAATGGGTATCAAAGCAAAAAATCTCCGGAGAAGAGCTTGCCAATGCCCTGACAGAACTTCAGACGGGTAATTTTGAAGCAAATCTCGGCGGCTGTATATACAAAAAAAGAATCATGAGAAAATCCATTGCAGATTCAATTACAGGAACAGTCAGAGATTTAAACAGGAGCGGACTGGTGAATGATAGCACCATGAAAAATATTGAGAATCTCTGCCTCCCCGAAATCCGGGAATACAGCCCCGAAAAAATTATTTCCATAAGAAAGAAGTTCAGACTCAGCCAGGCAGCTCTTGCCAGCATTTTCAATATCAGCCCTTCAACCGTTCAAAAATGGGAACAGGGAAATATAAAACCTGCCGGAGCTTCAAGGAAGCTTTTAGACATTATAGAGAGAAAAGGCCTGGAAGCACTGATATGAAAAAGCATATTTGTCCTGTATCCAGACCTGAAACTTAAAACTTAAAACCTGAAACTTAAAACCTGAATCCTTAATTAAAATGAAACAAAAAGCACCCATTGCTGTGGTCGGCATGGCCGGATTATTTCCCCAGGCACCTGACCTTGATATATTTTGGCAAAACATTGTCAACAAGGTCAATTCAGCCCGCAAAGTGCCTGAAGACCGGTGGATCGTCGAACCGGATGCCATGTATCACCCTGGTTTTATGCCGGACAAAGCTTTTTCAAAGCGCGCCTGTCTGATACATGATTTTAAATTCGACCCGGAAGGAATTGACCTTGACGGAAACTTTTTAAAAGAGCTTGATCCACTTTATCACATTGTTCTCCATACAGGCAGAGAGGCTCTTGCAAGTTGCGAGACATCATCGCTGGATAAAAAACGCATCGGCGTGGCCCTTGCCGCGATTGCGCTCCCCACAGACGCCTCTTCTGCAATCACCAGGGAAATACTGGGACGCTCCTTTGAACAAAGGCTTTTTTCAAACATGGAAAAGCAGAAATCAGAAATCCGGATCAGCAGAGAACAGTGTCTGAGTGGCAGGGTGACGAGTCTTCCGGGGGCGATTCTGGCCAAGGGACTTGGACTCGGACGCGGAAGTTTTACGCTTGATGCAGCATGCGCCTCTTCTCTTTATGCTGTGAAACTCGCATGCGACGAACTCCATGCAGGCCGTGCAGATGCCATGCTGGCCGGAGGAGTCTCCAGACCTGAATGCCTTTATACTCAGGTCGGTTTCAGCCAGTTGCGCGCACTCTCGCCATCGGGCAGATGCGCTCCGTTTGATGAACACGCGGATGGTCTTGTGGTGGGAGAAGGCGCGGGGATGGTTGTTCTCAAACGATTGGATGATGCATTGCGTGACAGGGACACAATTTACGGGCTGATTCGCGGCATCGGACTCTCCAACGACATGAGAGGCAATCTTCTTGCGCCGGAAACAAAAGGCCAGGTTCGCGCCATGCGCGCCGCTTATGAGCCTGCCGGATGGTCCCCGCACACCATTGATCTCATTGAATGCCACGGCGCAGGGACGCGGGTGGGAGACATCACGGAACTGCACAGCCTGAGAACCCTCTGGGGCGAATCTGAGTGGTCTCCCGGACAGTGCGCCATCGGTTCTGTAAAATCCATGATCGGCCATCTTCTCACAGGCGCGGGAGCCGCAGGAATGATAAAAACCCTGCTTGCATTAAAACACAAAGTTCTCCCGCCATCTCTTAATTTTAAGACACCTCCGGCAGGAAGCCCGCTGAATAACAGCCCATTCCGAGTGCAGACCCAGGCAGAAGAATGGATAAGAAGAGACGCAGGTGTTCCCCTCCGCGCCGCAGTCAGCGCATTCGGCTTTGGCGGAATAAACGCCCAT
>JAOZLU010000034.1:13320-21626 GCA_029934695.1 Desulfobacterales bacterium
AGAGATTTTCAGGAAGCCATTTTCAACGGCGACGCTGTTATCAGAAAAAGGCCGGAAAACCGATGGAGGGGATGCGATGCGATTGCAGAGAGCCTTCTTGACGGACGGGGCGATTATGGCGGCTATATGGATGCCCTCTCGCTTTACGTCGGAGAATTTCACATACCGCCCAGCGAAATCCCGGACATACTCCCTCAGCAACTGCTGATGCTCAAAGTCTCAGCAAAGGCAATGGAAGACGCGGGACTCCCACTGAGGGAAGAACGTCCCCGCATGGGTGTCATCATTGGAATGGAATTTGATTTTGAGGCCACGAATTTTCATTTGCGCTGGAATCTCTATAATGAAGTCCGGGAATGGAGAAGGAGATTCGGCCTTGATGATGAACAGGCAGGCGTATGGCTTGAATCCCTGAGAGATTCATGCGGCCCGCCCCTGACTGCCCCCCGGACACTCGGCGCGCTTGGCGGCATCGTCGCAAGCCGGATTGCCAGGGAATTTCGCTTGGGAGGTCCCAGTTTTGTCGTGTCCGACGGAGCCTCATCCGGCCTGAAAGCCATTGAAATCGGCGCAAGGTCTCTTCAGCAGAATGAAACCGACACTGTCCTCATAGGCGCAGTTGATCTTGCCGGTGATATCCGAAGTATCATCACAGCAGACAGCATAAGACCCTTCACGAAAAAAGATGAAATCAGCCCCTTTGATCCGTCCGCGGACGGAACCCTGCCCGGGGAAGGTGCGGCCGCACTCGTCCTCAAACGACTTGACCAGGCAATAAAGGACGGAGACAGAATTTATTCCGTGATCCAAGGAATCGGCAACGCCGGACCCGGAGGAACCCCGAGTGAAGGTTGCCGGCTGGAGATTGAAAACTGCCAATCATCGGTCCGAGAAGCTTATAAATTATCCCTGAAGCGGGCCTTTGATGATGCGGAGATATCTCCGGATTCCGTCAGTTATATCGAAACCCACGGCAGCAGTGACCCTTTGGAAGACAGGATCGAGTCTGACGCGCTTCACGAATTTTTTAGCAAGCCTAACCAGGGTTCCCAATTTTCTCACGCCCTCGGAGCCGTGAAACCCAACATCGGGCATACCGGTGCCTCCGCAGGACTGGCCTCTGTCATCAAAACCAGTTTGAGCTTATACCAGGAGATCATCCCGCCATTAAGAAGCGCGAAAGCTTCAAACTTCAAACTTCAAACTTCAAACTTCCACATTCCCGCAAGTCCTCAATTTTGGCTGAGGGATCGGAAAGACGGACCTCGCCGGGCATGTGCAGGAGCTATGACTTCAGATGGTAACTGTTCGCATGTCGTACTCGAAGGTTTTAAATATGAATCCGCGGACCAAGTACCGAGGAACGTCATCAGGGAAAGAAAGCAACCTGCAGGTGCAAGACCTTTCGGACTTTTTGTAGTTGAAGGAGATAATAAAAGGGAGCTTTCAGAGGGATTGGACGCGCTTCAGTCATCAATTGCCGGTCCTCAATCATCAATTGACCTTGCCGCGCGCAGATGGTATGCTGAAAACAGATTGGACAGCCGCAAAAAATATGCTGTGTCCATTGTCGCAGGCGATTTCTCACAATTTGAAAAACAGATGGCAGATGCAGGAAACACCATCGGGACTGACGACAGCCCATTGAAAACAGATGAACCTGTCAATCCGAATACGGTTCACGCTTCACGCTTCAATCCTCAATCTTCAATCAGTTACTCTCCGCATCCCCTGGGCCGCTCCGGCGAAACTGCTTTTATCTTCCCAGGCTCCGGAAACCATTATGTGGGGATGGGCAGGGGTATCGGGGTTTACTGGCCGGAGATTCTCCGCAATATGGACGCTGAAACCTCTCAGTTGAAAACTCAACTGATTCCCGAAAGCTATGTTCCGTGGAGGGCCTCGTGGCATCCGGGGTGGGAAGCAGAAGCTTATGAAAAGATCGCTTCTGATCCTTTACAGATGATCTTCGGACAGGTGGTTCACGGCGGTGTTGTCGCCAATTTGGTGAAATCATTCGGCATCAGACCTTCCGCGGTGGTCGGATACAGTCTTGGTGAATCCGCGGGGCTTTTCGCCATGGGCGCATGGCCTGAACGCGGCGAGATGCTCAAACGGATGCTGGATACAGACCTGTTCAGCACGGAACTTGCCGGGCCTTGTCATGCTGCCCGAAAAGCCTGGAATATTCCACAGAATCAATCAGTGAACTGGCGCGTCGCAGTGGTGAACCGCCCCGCGGATATTGTTCGGGATATTATCCGAAAATGGCCTTTCACACGCCTTTTGATCGTCAATACGCCGGATCAGTGCGTTATCGGCGGCAAAGCAGATCAGATCAAAACCGTCATCAAAACCCTCGGATGCGAAGCCATTTTTCTCGAAGGTGTTGTCACTGTCCACTGCGACGCGGCGAGTCCTGTTGCAGACGCGTACAGAGACCTACATGTCTTTCCGACGACTCCGCCGGAAGGCATCCGCTTTTACAGCTGTGCCATGGGACGCTCCTATGAACTGACAGAAGAGAACGCGGCATCCTCGATTCTTCAGCAGGCAGTTTCCGGCTTTGACTTTACCGAGACAATCCGCAACGCATACAATGACGGGGTGCGAATCTTTCTTGAGATGGGCCCTCAGTCTTCCTGTACGCGAATGATCAGCAGGATTCTGAACACAAAACCGCACCTTGCTGTTTCAGCGGATGTCCGGGGAGAAGACGATTATCTTACGATTCTTAAATTCCTGGGCACCCTGATTGCAGAACGAGTCCCGGTTGATCTGAATAAACTCTACGGAGATGAGGCATATCCGCGGGCATCAGAGAGGAGTCAACAGACAGGCGATAAAATAACAGTCATAATCGGCGGAAACGCGCCTTCATCTTCTCTGCCGGAGAAAGTGAAAAGTGCAACGTGCAACGTGGAAAATGAAAACCCGGAGCCTGAAACTCGACGGCCGGAGATTGAGAGATCAGAATTTGAATATCCTGCATCAAACATCAAACATCAAACATCCAGCATCCAGTATCCAGCATCCGGCATCCAGTTGATTGATTCCATGAAAAAGAGCATGGAAGCGACTTCGGATGCTCATAAGATGTTTCTCGAGTTTTCAGAGGAACTGACCCAGAATTTTGGCGAGACATTCGCTTTTCAGACACAACTTCTTGAGGCGGCCCTTGATATGCCGGTGCCAGCCAAGGGCCATGGGGCAGGAGGAGATAGTCCGTTGCAGGAGGCAGCGGATGACGGGCAACGTACAACGGACAGCCCCCAGAACATCGCTTTTGATCGGGAAATGTGCATGGAGTTTGCCATAGGCTCTGTGGGGAAGGTGCTGGGCCCGGAGTTTGCCATTGTTGACACATACAATGCAAGGGTGCGACTTCCTGACGAGCCGCTCATGCTTGTGGACAGGATCATTTCTGTGGAAGGTGAGAAAGGCAGTCTGGGTTCTGGCCGTGTGGTCACGGAGCATGATGTATTCCCCGGAGCATGGTATCTGGACGGAGATCGTGCGCCCGTATGCATCTCGGTGGAAGCGGGCCAGGCAGATCTTTTCCTGTGTTCCTACCTGGGCATAGACCTTGTGGTAAAGGGAAAAAGAACATACAGGCTCCTTGATGCGTCTGTGAGATTTCATAGCGGACTGCCGCGCCCGGGAGATGTGATTCGTTATGAAATCAAGATTGAAAAATTTGTCCGCCAGGGCGAAACCTATCTCTTCTTTTTCAGCTTCGAGGGATTTATCGGAAACTCCCATCTTATCACCATGAGAAACGGATGCGCCGGGTTCTTTACCGAAGAAGAAGTCCGAAATTCAGGCGGCATCATTCTGACCGCGGCAGAGACCCAGGCAATCCAGGGAAAGAGAGATTTTGAGGAACTTGTCCCTCTTTATCCTGAAAGCTATGACGATGAGGCTGTGGAAGCCCTCAGAAACGGAAATCTTGCCGGATGTTTCGGCGGTCTTTTTGAAGGTGTCAGGCTCGCCGAATCTCTCTGGCTTCCAGAGGAACGAATGAAACTGCTGGATCGGATTCTCCTTCTTGATCCCCAGGGCGGGCGATACGGGCTGGGGATCATTCGCTCTGAAGCGGATATCCATCCGGATGACTGGTTCCTCACCTGCCATTTCATGGATGATATGGTCATGCCGGGAACCCTGATGTATGAATGTTGTGCACATACGCTCAGGGTATTTCTTCAGCGCATGGGATGGGTCACGGATAAGGCAGATGTCTGTTATGAACCGGTGATTGGCGTTGAAGCTGTCCTGAAATGCAGAGGCCCGGTTACGCCGAGTACGAAACAGGTGATTTATGAGGTGGAACTCAAAGAAATCGGCTACGCGCCGGAACCTTACGTTATTGCTGATGCGCTCATGTATGCGGACGGACGCAGAATCGTGAGGTTTGAAAATATGTCCATGAAGATGACGGGCATCACCCGCGATGAGATTGAGAGGTTTTGGTCGGCTGTCAGCACTCCGTCATCAGTTGCAACGGGCACCAGGCAACAGACAGCAAATACCCCTCTGTTTGACCGTGATCGGATATTGGCTTATGCCATTGGGAAGCCTTCCGAGGCTTTTGGCGAGCCGTACAAGATATTTGATGAGGAGAAAATCATCGCCAGGCTTCCAGGCCCGCCGTATTTTTTCATGGACAGGGTGATATCTGCCGAACCAGCCCCCTGGGTACTGAAGCCGGGGGGATGGATAGAAGCCGAGTACGATACACCGCCCGATGAGTGGTATTTCAAAGCAGATCGCACCGGGGCCATGCCTTTCTGCATACTGCTGGAGATTGCGCTCCAGCCCTGCGGATGGCTTGCGGCATATCTTGGTTCTGCGCTGCGAAGCGAGAATAACCTCAAATTCAGGAATCTTGGCGGAAACGCAGTCCTTCACAGGCTCCCGGAATTCGGAACCCTTGGGAAATCCTCGGATGAACCAGTTCCCCTGACCATGCGCTCCCGTATGACACAGGTTTCTGAATCCGGAGGAATGATCATTGAAAATTTTGACATACAGATTTTGCAGGCCGGAGAATTGATCTATGAAGGCGATACCTATTTCGGCTTTTTTACCAAAGAGGCACTCGCACAGCAAGTGGGCATCCGGGGGGCCAAAGAGCAAGCTTATGCGCCCACGCCCGAGGAACTGGAGAGAAGCCAGTCTTATTTGTTCGAGAATGAATCACCCCTTTCTCCGGATGATCCGGAAATTACCCCGGGTCCGAGCCTGGCAATGCCTGCGAAGGCACTTCGCATGATTGACGAAATTGAGATTTATGTGCCAGACGGCGGGCCTTCCGGTCTTGGTTTTATTCGGGGAACAAAGCAGGTTGACCCGGATGAGTGGTTCTTCAAGGCGCATTTTTATCAGGACCCGGTGTGCCCGGGATCTCTGGGAATCGAATCTTTTATCCAACTGATCAAGTTCATGGCGATTCATCGCTGGCATCATCTCGTGAACACCCACCGCTTTGAACTGGTAACAGGCAAACAGCATAATTGGATATATCGGGGCCAGATCATTCAGAAAAACAAAAAGGTTGAAGTTGACGCGGTTGTCACTGAGATTCAGGAGGGTCCTGCTCCCGTGATATTTGCAGACGGATATCTGAAGGTGGATAATCTCTATATTTACCAGATGGAGAATTTTGGGTTGAGGTTGGTTCCTATTGGTGGGTTTTAGGTTTTCTGATTATAACGCCTCTTGGGTGGCCTTTATGTGAATGAAAAAGAGAATGTCCGTGTCCCTGAAAGGCAGTGTCCTTCCTTTTCTTATCCTTTTTCCATGTAGTTGCCGGGTGAGAGAACTACAGGGAAAAAGGGTAGTCCTGCAAAGGTAGTGATGAATCCCATTCAGTCCCCCGAATATCAACACAATATCTCGTTCCCATGCTTCGCGTCACTGCCATTTGAGTGGGAAAATGGTGAGGCATTACGGGTTGACCTTGAGCAATATCACTGAGGTGAAATCATGGAAGAATATTTTGTCAGGCGGCATTCAAAGCGTCCGCCCACGCATCCCGGCGAGATTTTGCGTGAGGATGTGCTGCCGTCCCTCGGACTGTCAGAAAGCGAGGCAGCGAAACGTCTCGGTATTTCAGGGCAGCAATTGCATGGCATATTGGCCTCCGCCCATCCGGTCACAACAGAAATGGCACTCCGGATCGGCAAATTTGCCGGCAACGGCCCGGGGCTGTGGCTGCATATGCAGCAGGAATATGATCTTTGGCATACTGAACAGGGGATGAGAAATGAATTGTCAAAGATTGAAACCGTTGTATCATCCAATCTGGGGGAATCCTTTGCTTATCGCTAATCCGTGCAGATGGGCGGATCTGCACGGATTGTGTGGATTTCACAGATTTTTTGACCAGACAAAAAAGAAAGGAGTCACCAATGGAACAAAGACAGATGCAGGAATTTTCTTTTTCTGATATCCGGGTTCATCCGAATATCATAGCAGATATTCTTGAGAAGGGTGAGGATATTGCGTTCACGCTCAAGAGAAAAGGGGACAGGGTCACAGTGTATTCTCATCAGGCAGACAGGGATGAGGAGGTAGGGCATAAGACTCTGGAGGATGTCATGGAGAGGACGATATCTCTCTTCCGGCATTTTGAGGAAAATGCCGACAACATCGTGTCGGAAGTGAAACCCGGGCGGGCTTCAGGTCTGCTGGAAGTGATGAACCGACTGGCAAAACAGATTGACGCAATTATGTATGAGACCGATCTGCTGGCCGTCGCGAACATCATGCATGACCTGACCGTCGAAATCCCCCGTTTTCCCCCTGATGATGAGCCGCCGGAGCATTTCCGGCCGGAGGACCTGATGTCTGCGCCTGATGCCGAGGATTATCGCAGACGTGTCGAACGTCACAAGGCCGCGCTGAAGGAGGTGTTCAGACCCTGTTTTGAACGGATTGAACAGGCCTGGTGGAATAAGCCCTCCATCATTCCGGAAACGGCTTCCAAAGGCTCGAAAGAACCGGACTGGGATCTGATCAGAAGAATAAAGGATGACCCGAGCTGGGACGAATTCTTTGAGGAGATCGAACGGGAACGGGACAGGGATCTGATTTGGACAGAGGGAGGAGCCGCATGAGAGATGTAAAAGGATACTTCTGGGACACCAATATTCTCAGCCACTTCCGAAGGGAAGAGGCTCTCCTCAGGCAGCATATTGACCGTGTTTCATGGAACAAGATTTTTCTGCCGTCTGTGGTCGTGGCCGAGTCATGGCGGGGGAGACTGAGACGGGTTGACTCAGTTCCCAAGGCAAAACCCGAAGAGGCAATTTTTCCTCACAGACAATTGCTTGAGACCCATGATTTGCTGAGTCCGTTCAGGGTTATTCCGTTTGATGAGGAGGCAGCCGAGGAATTGTCACAGTTGCAAAAAAAAGTGAAACGCCGAAAGAAACGTCATGCTGATATGATGATAGCCGCAATGACACTGAGCAACAACTTTGTTCTCGTCACCCGCAATGAGCGGGATTTTGCTGATCTGTTGCTTACACAACATCTGGAAAACTGGATAGACAATCCGCCCGTGGTCGGCTGATACGATGATAGATTCGGCAGCAAGGTTTGCAGATTTGCACGTCCCTCCCGGCAACCGGTTGGAAGCTCTGAAAGATGATCGTGAAGGCCAGCACAGTATCCGCATAAATGACCAGTGGCGTATATGTTTCAAATGGAAAAATAACGACGCATATCATGTCGAAATTACAGATTATCATTAAGAAAAACCGGAGGTGATTTTTATGACTGAAAAAAGAATCCTGCCCGTTCACCCGGGGGAAACGCTCTCAGAAGAATTCTTAGAGCCTATGGGGATCACTGAATATCAGTTGGCAGTGGCGGCAAATATTTCGGAGATACACATTCATGAAATTGTCAGGGGCAAAAGGCCCGTCACAGCAGAAACCGCTCTGCGTTTCGGAAAATATTTCGGAATGTCCCCCCGTTTCTGGATCGGTTTGCAGGGGCATTATGACCTGGCTGTTGCTGAGGATAAACTGCAGGAACGGCTTGAAAGAGAAATACAGCCCTATTGCGCTATTGCTGCGTAAGTCCGGCATTGAGATTGAGTAAAAAACATTTCGGACGGGATTGCAAACCCCGTCCGGCATTGAGTCCGGCATTGAGATTGAGTAAAAAACATTTCGGACGGGGTTGCAAACCCCGTCCGGCATTGAGGTCCGGCAACTGCGTAAGTCCGGCATTGAGTTCAGCATTGAGATTGAGTAAAAAACATTTCGGACGGGGTTGCAAACCCCGTCCGGCAT
>JAOZLU010000034.1:21726-24159 GCA_029934695.1 Desulfobacterales bacterium
TGAGGAGTTTATTCGGGAAAAATAATAGTAAAAATGTAGGGTGGGTGTAGCGAAGCGGAACCCACCACCCCGCGTTAGAGATAAATGACATACCCGATACAGAAAATGTAGGGTAGCGGAACCCACCTTGTGCGGGATGGTGGGTTCCGCTTCGCTTCACCCACCCTACAACATTCCAGGGATTTTATTTTTTGGGAATCCCATACCAAAAACACAAAATCATTATTCCTGAAGAGAGAATTAATATAATGAACATTATCGTTTTAATCAAACAAGTCCCTGATACTACAGATGTAAAATTGGACCCCAAAACAGGCAATCTTATCAGGGAAGGTCTGGAGAGCATCATAAACCCGGATGATCTGCATGCGTTGGAAGCCGCGGTCAGTCTGAAAGAGGTTTGGGGCGGAACGGTCACGGCGATTTCAATGGGTCCGCCTCAGACCATTGACACCTTATCAGAGGCAATGGGCTTATGCGTTGACAAGGGAGTTCTCCTGTCCGACCGGGCCTTTGCCGGTGCAGATACATGGGCCACCTCTTTCACCTTGGGCAAGGCCATCGAAAAAACAGGACAATATGACCTGATTCTCTGCGGCCGGCAGGCCATTGACGGAGATACAGCTCAGATCGGGCCCCAGGTGGCGGATTATCTCCGGATACCCCAGGTCACTTATGTTTGCGAAATTGAGGAGGTGACAGAAGAACATATTGTTGTCAGGCGACGCCTTGAGGATGGCTATGAACGAGTTGAATGCGCTTTTCCTGCGTTGCTGACGGTCATCGGAGAACTCAATACGCCCCGGTACCCTGTGGTCGGAAGACTGATTGACGCGTGCCGGGAGAAATCGCCGATCAAAATCTGGAACGCCGCAGATATTGGCGTCAAAACAGATGAGGTAGGCTTAGAAGGCTCTTTAACCCATGTCGTCAAGACCTTTGCGCCCAAATTCAAGCGACAGGGAAAAATTCTGAAAGGAAGCACCAAAGAAGTCGTGCAAGACCTGATCAGAAAGTTAAGAGAGAGCGAGGGAGTGACAGCCTGTAAAGCAGTGGCCCCGACGTGTCAGCTATAAAAAATCCTCGTTCCCAGGGCTTCCGCCTGGGAACGCATTTTCAGAGGCTCTGCCTCATGAGTAACCTTGAATTCTGACTGGGCAATCGCTCAGACAAGGATTCCCAAACCCAAGAATGGAAGAGCAAACATGACGATTTGGATTGAATTTGACAGATGCGACGGGTGTAAGCGTTGTATAAAAGCCTGTCCTTATGAGGCAACAGAACTCAGAGACGGAAAAGCATACATACTGGAACGCTGCACATCCTGTGGAGCGTGTCTCGAAGTATGCAGGCAGAAAGCGATTCACACGGATGCCGAGCCGAGAGTTGTCCCTGATTTCAGTGACAGACAGGGTGTCTGGGTTTTTGCGGAGCAGCGGAAAGGCACATTAACCCTGGTATCCCTCGAACTTCTCGGCAAAGCTCAGGAACTGGCTGAAACACTCAATCAGGAAGTTTCCGCCCTGCTTTTGGGCGATGAAGTGTCCGGTCTGTCCGAGATGCTTATGCAGCACGGAGCGAAGCATGTCTATCTTGCAGAACATGAAATACTGAAAGATTACCGGACCATTGCTTACGCAAATGTTGTCGAAGAACTGGTCAGGAAGTACAAGCCGAGTATTTTCCTGATAGGCGCTTCTCATATTGGCCGGGATATGGCTCCCCGCGTGTCGCGTCGGGTTGGTGTCGGCCTGACTGCGGACTGCACGGAACTGACCATTGACCCGGAAGAAGGTATCCTTCTTCAGACAAGGCCGGCCTTTGGCGGAAACATCATGGCCACCATTGCCAACCGCTACTCACGTCCTCAGATGGCCACCGTGCGGCCCGGCGTGATGGAAGTCTCACCCACACCTGATAACAAAGGAGACGTGATCCAGCATGAAGTTTCCATGGCTGAAAATGAGATCGGGACAATTATTCTGGAGACAGTCAGGGAAAAGAAAAAAAGCGTTGACCTTTCCCAAGCCAAAGTGATTGTTGCAGGCGGGAGGGGCGTGGGAAACGCGGACGGATTCAACATGCTTCGGGAACTGGCCGAGGTGATGGACGGTGAAATAGCAGGGACCCGCGTGACAGTTGAGGAAGGCTGGATCCCGCCGGAACGCCAGGTAGGACAGACAGGACGATCTGTCCGCCCGGAAATATATATCGCATGCGGTGTTTCAGGTGCTATTCAGCACAGGGCAGGCATGATAAATTCCAAATATATTATCGCCATCAACAAGGACCCGAGGGCACCCATTTTCCAAGTCGCTGACTGGGGAATTGTGGGCGATATCCGTGAAATCGTGCCGGAGATGATAAGGCAGTTGAAAAATTGATGTTTGATGTTTGATGTTTGATGTTTGATGTTTGATGTTTGATGTTTGA
>JAOZLU010000409.1 GCA_029934695.1 Desulfobacterales bacterium
CCTTTGTGGTTAAAAAGGTGCGATGCAGGGCTGATTTCAGGCATCCCCTAAAAGCGTTATAATCAGTGAAATTTTAATATTGGAAAGAAAAAATAAATATGCTAAAAAAGTCCTTCTGATTATGGTGACGTGTCAGATTGCCAATTATAAACCCTCGACTATCAGTCTGTATAAAAAAGAGAAAAAATTATGAAATGGATAGAAACAAAAGTTATTTTTGATTTTGATGACAAACCGCTTGCCAGCGATCTTATTTCAAATATTTTTTATGATATGGGGCTGCAAGGCGTTGTTGTGGAAAGCCAGGCTGCCGAAATCACGGAAGACTGGGCAGAAGACGCTCTGAGAACATCGGATGATGATGCTGTGACCGGTTATTTTCCCAAAAATGATGCGGCGGAAAAAAAATTCCGTGTGCTGGAACAAGGGCTGGCACTTATGAAAAAGGAAAACCGCATTATCACCCGGGTGATCTGTCGTGAAATAGATGAGGAAGACTGGTCTGAATCGTGGAAAGAATATTTCTGGCCGGAGAAAATAAGCGAAAACTTCGTGGTGAAGCCCACATGGCGGGAGTATTCCTCCTCTGAAGATGAAATCGTCATTGAGATAGATCCGGGCATGGCCTTTGGTACGGGTACGCATCCCACAACCGCTTTATGTATTCAGATGATTGAGAGGTACCTGAAACCCGGAGCTTCTTTTTTGGATGTCGGAACAGGCTCCGGAATTCTCATGGTTTCAGCCGCAAAGATCGGGGCAGAACCGGTCTGGGGGGTGGATACAGATGAGGTTGCCGTGGAAATTGCCCGGAAAAATTTATTGCTGAACAGGACAGACACCTCGAAATTCAGGGTGATGACCGGCAATCTTGCAGATGCGGTGGACAGGCGATTTGATCTTGTGGCCGCGAATATATTGTCGGAGGTGATTCTTGTTTTGCTGGATACAGTTCAGGATGTTCTGACAAAAGACGGCATTTTTATCTGTTCCGGCATTATCGAAAGAAATAAAGACGCTGTGGTGCGAAAAATGGAGGATTCGGGGTTTGAAATCATGGAAATCAAAATAAAAGAAGAATGGGTTTCAATTGCAGGAAGGCCCTCTGCCGGACAGGTTCCCATGTTGTAAGGCAAATTTGCAATTTGCCCGGATGCGATTTGCAAAACATCCTCGTTACGAGGCTCCGCCTCGTAACGCATGGATGGAAGCTCTGCCTCCGACACGAATCAGACCAAAACCGTAAACCCGGAGGCTCCACTGCCAGCTACTCCATCACCATAAGCACAACCCGTCGGTTTTTCGCACGGTTGCCTGCTGTGTCGTTAGGTGCGACATGTCTGGATTCACCATAGGAAAAGACGTTCATGCGATGCAGCGGAATATTGTGTCTTGTATGAAGATAACGCATAACACTTTCTGCCCGGGCCTGTCCGAGCTTCAGGTTATACGCGTCGGAACCGATATTGTCCGTATGTCCCTGTATCTCAATATAAATTTCTTTATTTTCCGTTATCAGGACATTGGCGAACATGGACAGGGCTGAAGCAGCGTCTTTGGAAAGTCCTGTTTTGCCGAACGCGAAAAAAACCGATTCATCCGAAATCGTCATTTCATAAAGCAGTTTGCCTTCCCTGAGTTTGTCTCTGGCCCGCTTCATGGCCTCCTGGGCGGTATTCAGTTCCTTATAGATTTCCTCTCTCTGCCTTTCCATAACACCCTGCAACGCGTGAATATCCTGCTGACTCGCCTCTACTTCCTTCCGGACGCTGCCGATACTCACCCCCGTATCTGTGCGAAGCGAATTGATTTCGGAGTTTAATTCCTCAGTTTTTATTGACAGCAGCCTGATCTGCTCATCGACATATTCTTTGGTGTTCGCACATCCGGTCATTCCTGACAAAAGGATGCCGGCTGCGACAGTGAAAATACAAAATGATTTTCTCATCATTCACTCTCCTCTCGACAGTAAAAAGTTGAAAGCATTTATGACTGTCGAACCTCTTCTGATTGAAATATTATTTCTCGTTCCCGCACTGTAATGCAAAGCGTGAGAACGAGAATACTCAGACGCGATTCCTGAGCAATTCCCTTGCCGCCTGGGGGTCATAAGCGCGGTCCGGATCAAAGCCCTCACCTTTGTATGTGACCCTTGCCTGCTTTATTGCGTCATAAGGTACCCAGCCGTGTTCCTCCCACAGTCCTGGATCGTCTGCATTCCACAGCCTGAAACATAAGCCTTCCCCGGTTTCACAAACATACATCCGAACACGCATGTTTTGGGGAAAAGGATAATAATACACGCCTCTGTCATCTTTCATTCATACTTCCTTTCAGTTAGGGAACTCCAAATAAATAATATACCCGATTCAAAAAAATGTAGGGTGGGTGGAGCGAAGCGGAACCCACCTTTCAGTTAGGGAACTCCAAATAAATAATATGCCCGATTCAAAAAATTGTGACGTTACAACTTCCATCAATTTAAAATCCTTTCTTATCTTGGACTTGAGCTTGGACATTCATTTACGGGCGATCTGTACGTTTGTCAAGGTGGGTTGCGGTTTCGTTTTTTACTGCGTAAAAAATCGAAATCCTTCACCCACCCTACTACTACTGCGGCCTGAAAGAATACCATCTGCCGTAAATGGTACTGTTCAGTATCATCCCCGCTCCTCTGTAAATCAAAATATATTCCTGGAAGCAAAAATTCCGTCACAGCAGCCACAGCCTGAGCATATCCTTCGGCAGGCTCCGGGGGCCGACCGATTTTCCTGAAAAAACCCATTGAACAGAACCAGTGTTCGGCAGTATAAGTTTGTCAACAAGAAACCAAATCTCCAGCCAGTAAATATACTTTTTACACCCAGAATCTTGGAATATCAATATTTTTTATGAAAATATTATTCCCCCCCTTCGGCAGGGCTTCAGGGACCGGTGCCTGAGCCTGTCGAAGGCCGGTGCCGAGTCTGTTGAAGGTCAAAAAAACAAACATTGCATTATAAATTGGGATAGGCTATAAAAATAAATTTTTATGACCTGCAAAATCGTTCTGTGGCAAAGTGTAAATTGACAAATGAAGGATGCCAATAAGAAAAGGAAATATTTTATGCGAAATCACGAAGAAATATATCATTATCTGCTTAAACCTGACCACTTTGAACACCTTCAGATACTGATGAAAGAACAGAATATTTATGAATCATTGAATGTTAAGGAGGTTTCACTGAAAAATGAAGATTTCCCTTATATTCTGTTCAAAATCGAAACCGACCAGATATTTGCGGCGCAGATGGTCGGGTTGCTGCTTAAAATAGATTCCCTGCTGCCGGAATATACCGACGAATATTATTTTCCGGTTATTGCAATGGCCCGCAATTATGATGCGGAAATCAACCATCTGATCAATCTGGAACACTCTGTGGCGCATGAACTGCTCCACATAAAGGATATTCTGTCCCTGATAGAGAATGACCCTTTCTATATCCAGCGTCTGGGCAAATATGGTATGAACATGCTGGAAAGTATTGAAGACCTGCAGGAGAGCATTGATTTTGAAGTGTTCAAAATATTTTACCTTGAGCCGCAGGCTTTTGAAAGTGATTTCAGCAACGGGGAAAAAACTCTCAGAACAATGTTCTTCGGGAAAATACTGGAGTATGAGTGCGGGACAGAACAGGAATATGTTGAAATGCAGATGAGCAGCTATCTCGGGAATCTCTCGGAAGCTTACAAAGACAAGTTTCCGGATGAAGGCACGGCAATAAAAAATCATATTGACGCTTCAGCAGCCAAATACGGCAAAGACGTATTAGGGGAAGCACCGTTGCAAAAATTGCAGGAACTTCGTAAAACGTATTCGATAAAAATGATGGTCAGTGCTTTTGGACAGCGGGAATTGTAAATGTCTGCATTTCTGTTCAGACAGGAATTTGAAATTGCCGTGTGAAAAGTCCAAAGTTCAAAGTTGATTCGTAACCCGTTGAAATTACTGAGCGGCATTATGACTGTCGGGACATAATAAGGAATATATATAAATGAAAAAAGGTTTTTGCCGGCTGTCCCTCAATCCCCATGACCGTTTTTTCAAAGAAGCATTTTCCCCGTAAGGAGGCGGGTTTGCATCTGACATTCCTTGACAATTGTCTTAAATATATGTATCACCTTTAAAACGTAAACGTAAACCTGACACTTTCATGTTGTAAAAAAAAATTGACAGCGGTATCATCAAATCGGCGGCTTTTGGGACTGAGGCAGGACGATGCTCATAACATGACAAAATGGATCAGACTGGTGTTTTCAGCTTATGACTTTTTTCCTTTTGAAAAGCTTCTTACGATGTGCAAAGATGAATATGCCAACCAGCAGGATAAGATTCTCAGACTGGACTGGCTGCCGGTGGTCAACCATAAAACCAGAACTTTGGAAAAACTTCAGGTGCTTATAGATGATGTCACAGAAAAAATTGTCTTGAAGCTGAATGATCCAGATTCATCAGATTGTGATGAATCTTTGCATAAATGCCGGTCATGCAATGGAAGAAAAGAGAGGGTGTTGCATGTTGGTCTGGAAGATGTTATATTAGATGATAATATGTTGTCAAAAAAATCAGAGTCTGAACCCGGGTGCACCGGGTGCGGCATGAGCCACGATATTGCTGAAAAAATATTTGAACCCTTTTTTACCACCAAAGAATAGGGAAAGGGGACAGGAATGGGTTTGTCTGTGGTGCATGGTATCGTCGCCAGCCACGGCGGGGCCATAAGTACCTGGCCATATGTTTTCAGGTGTTTGCATATTGTGAACCGCAGATAAACGCAGATGAACGCAGACGGCGGAGTCATCCGCGGTTTGTGAAAGCTGTTTTCCCGGGAAAAAATCACGGGAAACTTTTGGCCAGGTACTTAAAAGTTTACAGTACCCGGAAAAGGGAACGACTTTTCATGTTTTTTCCCAATATCAGAGCATAAGGCAACAGCCCCGGAATATGATGACCCGGAGCCGATTCCTCTGGGAAATGAGCAAATTCTTTTTGTGGATGATGAAGCCCTGGTGGCTGATATGGCCCGTGAACTTCTGGCCAATCTGGGGTATAATGTGATTGCTCAGACAAGCAGTGCCAAGTCGATGGATATTTTCCGTGAAAAACCGGACCTGTTTGATCTGGTTATCACGGATCAGACCATGCCTGAGATTACCGGGACTGATCTGACCGATATGCTGATTCGTATTCGTCCTGATATTCCGGTGATTCTCTGTACCGGTTTCAGCAGGCAGATGATAGCAGATTGACTTTTCACTGTTGAGATGATTAAGGACTTGCAGAACGGAGGAACAAATGCCCAAATCAGTTGTTATTATTGATGATTCCAAATATCTCATTAATAAAGTTGCAAATTTTTTCAAAAAGGAGATGAATTTTGAAGTTGCCGCTCTGGGTTATGACGGCAATGATGCGGTGACGCTCTACCGCGAACACAAACCGGATCTGATCACGCTTGATATTACGATGCCCAATAAAGACGGTCAGCAGGCAATGAAGGAGATTCTTTCCGAATTTCCGGATGCGAATATTCTTATCATCTCAGCGGTGCGCGGCGATACCGTGCTTGAATGCATGAGTGACGGCGCCAAAGGATATATTGAAAAGCCCCTTAAATTTGCAGATGCAGAGTTTATTGAGGATTTTAAAGAAACTTTGGATGAAGTGTTCAGCAACTGAATCCATGTTTGATTTTTAAAAAGGGTGCATGAATTATGATCAGATTTAACAGGTACTTTCTGCCAAGTGCCATACTGATATTTGCCGCAATCTTTTTCAGCCGGACGGGTTATTCGGAAACCCTGTATGTTTTTTATCCGACAACCACACGCTCCCAGATCGTTCAGAAAGAGCTGGACAGGGTATGTCCGGGCATTGAAATCACAGTATTCGGCCGATATGAAGATTTCAAAGCCAAAATCGGGATGAATTCACCTGATGCCATTCTTACAAAAGATCCTGTTATCAGACAAATCGGGGGATATTTGACAAAAATGGAAGGTGCCAGGAAAGGGGCAACCGACGAGCCTTATGTGCTTGTTTCTGTGGATAAGAAGGTTGATCCTCATAACATCGGCAATGCACCCATAGGCATATTTGATATCCTCGGCAGAAAAGGAATGAAGAAATTTGTCAGCAGATATTTCACGGCAACACCCCGTCTCAGGCGTGTGTCAAAGATGGAAGATATGCTGCAATTATTAACATTCAACATGGCCGATGCCATCCTTATACCGGAAATTCATGTGAATTACTTCAAAGAGATATCCAAGTTGAACTTTGCCGTCACACCGGTCCCTGGGATGCGGGTGGGAATTATTGCTTTGGGAGTCAAACAGGGAAAGCATGCACCGCAGATAATAAAGGGACTCTCCGGGATGGACAACAAAATCAAAGCATTGGTGGAGGTTGACGATTGGAATCAGCAGTGAAAAACTATTATCAGAGAGATTGGCGGGCACCACTGTCTGCTTTTGTTTTCTGCCTGCTTGCCATGATGGATTGAAAAAAATTTTGATAAGATTGATAATA
>JAOZLU010000410.1:0-3711 GCA_029934695.1 Desulfobacterales bacterium
TGTTTGATGTTTGATGTTTGATGTTTGATGTTTGATGTTTGAGCGGAATTGCCTGAAGTTGTTCCGGGACATCGGGTTTCTACAATAAATTCATCAGGTTCGGCTATCGTAATATTTTCTGTTTTATGGACAATAACATCGTTTTCAATTATTGTTGTATTCATTACCGAACACGAGGAACATAAGATTATCAGTAACGCAGAAGTGGCAGGCTTGAGATAGGGTCTCAGCCATGAATTTATTACGGAGCCAGTTTTCATAATGATTAAAGCCATGGATTCCTCCAAAAGAATAAGGTTGTAAACTTCAAAAATTTCCAAACGAACAAATCTGCTCAGGAGTGTAAAAATAGAGCGCGACCCTGAATATTTATTTCATAAATAAGGGATAAATCAATAGGGAGAGAGTATTTCAGGGTAGGAATATTCTACCTCTGCCGTATGACTCGGCTCGGATTGGCAAATCCGAGCAGCGGGATTTGGCAATCCCGCGGAAGCGGAAGAAGGAGTACGACGATCTTTTTCAATCTGGCCGCAGAATCATCACATGACCATCAAACCCGCCTTCTCTCAGATAAGAATGGTTAAGGGGATACGGTCCGGCGTGGATCACAAGGTCGCCGCCATCCAGAACACCGTTTTTGTTTGCATCGCTGAAGAGTGCACCAATATGCTGATACTGCCTTCTTCCCTTATATCTGACAGCAATAAAATCGCCAGCGCGTATTTTTCCCCATTTAACCTGCTTGTCAGGCATTCCCTCTGCCAGGTTGAATTCATCAACCTTGGGAAATTTGCTGACCAGCATCGCGACGTTATAGTCTTTCCGGCTCTTTTTTCCCTTCCACTTGCGATATGCGGCCATCAGAACATCAGCGCAGTCTGCGCCGATATAGTTGCTGCTCTGATAGGGGATTGAGCCGAATAAGCCTGGTACATTAAAAAAAGATGTCAGATATCCTGTAAACCCCTTGCCATCCCTTATGGAAATTCGGAATACTTTCGGGGAAAGTCCCCGTTCGTCAGAATCTTCAATTCCTGGAGTCCTGCTTATTCTGCCGTCTTTTTCAACCTCTGCCTGAAACCAGAAACTGCCGACATCCTTATGATAGTATCCGGAGTGAGCAGATTTGTCCCCAGAAGATCGAAACCACGGAAGATATCTTTTCAGCCCACTGACAGCATTCCCGATATTTCGAGTTCCGGGTTCCGAGTTCCGAGTTTCAAAAGGTTGCATCTTCCATTGACCTCGAAACCGGTTTAACTCTTCTTTGTGATAGATGATCTTGGCAAATCCAGCCCACTGGTATGGATTTTTCTCCCACGGGTGATTGGCGTTTTTATAAATTTTTGAGATATCCGGAAATATCTGATACCATTGAATAGTTCCTCCTGGCACGTTATTGACCTTCAAAACAATTTTCTGGCCCTTGAGGGGATAGGCAGCAGTATTTTTCATCCACCGACCACCGTCAATACTTGATTGAATCACGATGGCGGGCGAAGCGGTTCCCGCAGCGCATACAAAAAAAACAGCATATAAAATACATTTAATATTTATTTTCATCGTTCAACACTGTCAAGTTGCCCTGACAACGAATTGCCGGGCTGTTTTCAGATTTTCAGTTGTTCTCCATTGGTTAAAAATCTGAGAAAAAAGAAAGGCCGGTATTCGGACACGATCTATCTGGAAACGGACAGCAAGGACAAACCTGAGTACCCGGCCAAAAGTTTTCCGGGATTTTTTCTAGGGGAAAACAGCTTTCATAAACCGCGGATGAACACGAATGAGTTCGCACTCTGTTCGGCAGACAGGCCGTCTGCGTCCATCTGCGGTTCACAATGAGAAAGTTGTTCCAGGTACTTTATTAAATACATGATTCCGGGAGTTTTTCAGACAATAAGGCTTTTTTCGCAGCCCAAAAGGCGTTGTACCCATATAATCAGCATTTTCTTTTATGTTCCTCAATCCCCAACTCAATCAACCTGTCAAGCAGTTGGCTGAAAGACAGCCCCGCGGCCTGAGCTGCCTGGGGGAAAAGACTGGTTCGGGTCATACCGGGGATGGTGTTGGTTTCAAGGACATATATATTCTGATCTTTCAAAATCATGTCGGTTCGGCTGTATCCCCTGCAGCAAAGTGCATGATGCGCCATTTTGGCATAAACCTTTGCTTTTTCTGTCAGCGCATCATCAATGTGCGCCGGACATATTTCCTGAGTCAGTTCTGCCACATATTTTGCCTCGTAGTCAAAAAATTCATGATTTTCATCAGGAATGATCTCTATAAGGGGCAATGCCTCCAAATTTTCATTACCGATAATTCCTCCTGTAATCTCAATACCTTTCAGATACGCTTCGATCAGGACTGTATCATCATAAGAAAAGGCTTTGTCCAAAGCGATTTTCAGGGAATCCTCAGTTTTGACGATGGACATTCCGATACTTGAACCGCCCTGCACAGGTTTGACCACCACCGGCAGGCCCAGTTGTTCCACATATGCCCGGGTGTCAGGAACATCGCCGCGCTGAACGGAAATATAAGGCGGAACAGGGATACCAGCTTTTTCATAGAGCTGTTTTGAAACCAGTTTGTTCATGGCAATGGCACTGCCAAGAACGCCTGATCCCTGATAGGGAATATTCAGAAGATCAAGCAGAGCCTGAACTGTCCCATCTTCACCATACGGTCCGTGAAGAATTATCAGCGCTGCATCAATCTGAGGGGCATCTGATGTCAGACGGTTCAGGTCTGTTTTGGGATCATATCGGATGATATTGTATTTTTCCTTGTTCAGTGCCTCAAAGACCTGTCTGCCGCTGTTTAAGGAAACTTCACGCTCAGAGGATATTCCGCCGGAAAGAAGTGCAATCGTAATTTTTTTCATGGTTTTATCAATGGTTAAAGAGTTGCTGTTTGGTCTGGTTGTATTCATCAAGGGTGATCATATCCTTTTCAAGCAGGTGGGCAAGTTCTTTAAGTTCCCGCAGGCGGGCGGTCGCCGGGCCTTCCAGTTGTCGTGGTGGTTCAAATCTGTCGTTGCCCAGCATCGGAGCATTCATATCCGGGGTGCCTATTTTGACAGATGCAAATCCGCCCAGAAGACTTATTTCAATCGGCCTGCCGCTGAACATAGGGGAATGCAAAGTTCGTCTGAGACTTCTGCCTTCCTGTTTTATGCGCCTGTAAAAATAATATCCGGAAAAAATGATCAGCACTGAACAGCCGATCAGTATCCACATCATATATTCGGTGACACCTCGAAAAAAAAGAACCAGACATCCCACCAGTGCAATCAGAAAAATATGGAGGATAAGAATGGTGCAGACCACTAAAATGCCTTTGGAAAGGTCGGTTTTATCTTGTTTTTTCTTCTTATTATCCTGCTTTTTCTTCTTAGATGCCATAATTGTCAAATCTGAAATTAAATATATTATATTCCAATTTTGGTTTTTTACTGGCACTTTGGCGTAGAACAATTTTGCAAATTGTTTCATAAGACCTGCAAAGCCGTTCTGCAAATCGGTTCCCGGGAATGCTCCAAAATGCTCCGAAATGCTCGCCTGGGATTAGCAAATCCCAGGCATTTCCGACGGATTTGTCAATCCGTCGGGAGCGGTTCCAAAAAAATGCTCCGAAATGCTCGCCTGGGATTGGCAAATCCCAGGCATTTCCGACGGATTTGTCAATCCGTCGGGAGCGGTTCCAAAA
>JAOZLU010000410.1:3811-6564 GCA_029934695.1 Desulfobacterales bacterium
AAAAAAATGCTCCGAAATGCTCGCCTGGGATTGGCAAATCCCAGGCATTTCCGACAGATTTGTCAATCCGTCGGGAGCGGTTCCAAAAAAATGCTCCGAAATGCTCGCCTAGTATCTGCCAATCCCAGGCATTTGTTATTTTCTTACGGCTGAATGGTCTGATCCAAGGCATCCTGTCAGCTTTGCCATATACTTCTGGGGCACTTCAAACACGATGGAACTGTTTCGTATTGAGTTAAGTTTCATAATCAGAAAGTTCAATTTTTTGATAGTTCGGTACTTTTCAGCAATTTCCCCCATATCGGCCAAGATATCCTCTGTTCGTTTTATTTCTTTTTTTACTTCGATTTCCGGGGGAATACAATCCGCGTTTTTTAATATTTTGTAGGCAAGCGGGGGTCGGCCGGGACGCAATGATTATTTTCAAGGGCAAGGGGTCTGCCGGAACCGGTCAGATTATCAAAATCTCCTTTTATCTGAGCCTTCCGAATCCGCTCTTCCACAATTTTTTCAAACCCTGTAAGCATGATTCAATGTTTCACCTTAATTTTTGGCTGCCTGAGCCGGTACGAGCTGTAAAATCAGGATGTTCGGCATGGCCTGAATCAACCCGGAACAGATCATCAGTGATGATAAAAATTGTCCCGCTTCAGGTTGCCAATTTTTTTATACAGATTTGAAAAAACAAAAAGGTCACTCTGAATTTACCAGAGAGACCTTTTTCAATCAAATATGGTGGCGATGCAGGGATTTGAACCCCGGACACTGCGGATATGAGCCGCATGCTCTGACCACCTGAGCTACATCGCCTGTTTAAAGGCTGAAGGCCGCTCTTTGAAATCATTCCTTTTGAGCGGATACTGCCTTCCTAATTTCAATAAAAAGCTTATTAGCACTTTTTATTCAGTCAGTCAAGTCAAAAAATCAATTTTTTATAATTTTTTAATAACAAGCTGTCAGGTCTGTTTTTATTGTCAAAATGTAACTTTGCATTCCGAGGTGCTGAAATTACATTTTAGCAGTATTCCCGAATTTTTTTGGGTGTCATTCCGGGCAGAACTGAAAACTTTGCACCCCGAGATGCTGAAATTACATTTTAACAGTATTCCCGAATTTTTTTGGGTGTCATTCCGGACAGAACTGAAAACTTTGCACCCCGAGGTGCTGAAATTACATTTTAGCAGTATTCCCGAATTTTTTTGGGTGTCATTCCGGACAGAACTGAAAACTTTGCACCCCCGATGTGCTGAAATTACATTTTAGCAGTATTCCCGAATTTTTGGGTGTCATTCCGGGCAGAACTGAAAAAAAGGGGACAGTTCCGACCCGGAATCCACCGTTGCCATCACGGATTCCGGTCTGAGGCCTCAGTTATCATTCCTTAGAAGGAGAAGAGCCTGCAGCTTCAACAGTAAATTCATCCAACTCATCCGGCAGATTGAAAAATACAACCATAAATGGAAGCTCTTTCCCGGGGCTGACCTTTTCATTGGATCTGTTATCACCAAAACGGTTTGAGAGCCGTTTTTTTATGCTGTCCGGCTCCAATTCGGAAAGATCTGAATCCGAAAGAATGTTGCCACAGTAATATGTTTCTTTTTTTACAAGAATTTTTCCTGCTGTATAAAGATTTCCTGTTATTTTGATAAAGTCACGGGCCTGGGCATATTTATTTTCAACCTGACCTGTTATCACAAAAAGCAGTCCTGCCTTGGAATTTTGCACAAATTTACCGTCTATCGTGTTTCCCATGGGAGCTATTTCCCCGGCATCTGTACTGACAGGGGCTTTTCCCAGCATATCCCCGATATAAGGAATCCCCCGGAACAGATTAAGAAGGGAATCAACACCCATGCTGTATAGCCCGTAGCCACTGGCCCCCAAAATCACCACAGCAAGCAACAAAAGAACTGGGAGTCGTTTTTTCTTGACAGGCTGTCCGTCAGCATCAGATCCTTCAAAAGACAGGGGGGGCGGAGTTCCATCGCGCCTGCCTTCAGCATCTGCCTCATACTCACCACTCGGTATCCCCATATCAAATACTTGGGTGAGATTGTCCGCCTCCTCATCATTCTCATAAACATTGTCCTGTGGTTTACCTTCCGCTCTGCCCTCTGAAACCTCAGTCTTACGAGCCTCCTCATCTATATCAAAGTTGAAGTCAAAATCGTCTTCGGCTTCTTCTTTCTCAGGCTCTTTCTCAGGATAATCGGAATCCAGACCAATCCCAAAATCCTCCTGGTCTCCCTCTGGCTCGGCTTCAAGCTCATCTAAGTCCAGGTCAAAGATTTCGGTTTTTTCCTCATCTTTCTGTTTTTTGGTTTCGGATGAAGAATTCAGGTCAAACTCAAAATCTTCTGTTCCCCTCGGTTCTTCAATTTCGGCATCTGAATCCAAATCAATTTTAGAATCTTCTTTCTCAAAATCCTCTTCCCCTTCCGATTCCATGTCTGCTTCCTCCGAATCAAGATCAAAATCCAAATCAAGCTCATCGGCTTCCCCAGCATCTGCATCAGTCCCGGACTTTAAATCCAGTTCAAGATCAAAATTTTCTGTTTCCTCCCTTGATTCTTCCATCCCGGCATTTGAACCCAACTCAATCTTAAAATCGTTTTCTTCGTCCGCTTCCTCGACTTCCGACTCCAAATCCAGATCAATCTCAAAATCCTCTTCCGATTCTCCGCCTGCTTCCTCAGATTCCAAATCCAGATCAAGCTCAAAGTCCTCTCCCGATTCTCCGCCTGCTTCCTCAG
>JAOZLU010000997.1 GCA_029934695.1 Desulfobacterales bacterium
TCCACCGTATTTGCCGAAATATGAAACTTCTTAAAACACTCTTTGTCTTTCAAAGGTATGAATATGCCTTGGTTGTCATCTGTTGAAAAAAGCATCGGTTCAACCTCATCTGCAAGAGTACCAATCGCTTTTGGCGTTTGGGAGAATAAAGCAACTCCGGGTTCCCGGCAAGCTCTCAGCCGGAGTTATATCTTTTATTCTCTGCTCACTTCTCAACCAAAAAGGCTAGATTCCTGTCATCCTTAATTTCTTCTATATTTAAGATTCTCCTGTATTCGTGAATAGATAAATTCTGTGAAGAAGCATTTTTGTATTCCGCCAAATGACCTTCCAATCTTTCCAAATCTTCATATATCCCGTCAAGCAAGTCGTAAAAAACAGGAGCATTTTTTATAGTTGACTCAGACCAATTAATCTCTTTTTCGATGGGCGAAATCGGCGAGTTTAAATCCCTGCATTGTTCGAGAATATTACAGATACCTTCTGTTTCAGGATCAAAGCGTTTTGACCATATATCAATTCTATGAGGCGAAACAATACCTTTCCATTTTTTATTCAATAAATACTCATATATAGGATAGCCTGCTCCACGGATAAAAGCATTACCAAATTCAATAAACAGGTTTTTAAAATCCAGATGCAAATTTTCCAAACGCTGTGAGCAGGATTTAAAATCGCCTGCCTCTGCATGAATTGAAGCCCGCAAAGATAAGGCAAGTATGGCCTGACGAAATCTTTGAAGAACTGAAATTGCAGAGTCATCAGTCAGATGAATCCTTCCCTCTGCGGAAAATCTTCTGAAATATTCAATTTTTTCCTTCATGCCATTTTTTGCCAAAATAGTCAATTTTTCTAAGGATTTAATTATATATCCAAGTGCCAGCTCAATCCTTTGCATTCTCTGGTCGGAATCCGGTTCAAGAAACTGTGCAGTCCACGACAGTTCGGCCGCGGTTTTCAACTCGGCAATTATTTCAGCCTCGTGATATCCTGCCAGCAGGTCAATCTGCTTCAGAACAGAGCTGAATCCGAGTTCGACAGTCCATTGGAGATCATCCATCTTTTGATTCAGACGATCTGTTTTTTGCTCAATTATTTTCAGTCTGTTCAGAATTTTCGTGCCAAAACAGACAGTTGCTCCGAGATTCAAAATACTGGCAACCGATCCGGCCATCCCAAAAGCATCATGTAAAAAATTATTTTTCGTCAGAGAATCTGACGGGAGAGGAGCGGAAGAAATCTCACGCAGCCACGCGACCACACTGCCCGCGTCCGGTTTGCCGCTTGCAACTTGAATAACTCCGCCGGTTCTGACATAGTTTCCTTTGAGAATACCTGCATAAATATTATCGGGAAGATCAAATACAGTTTTAAGTTCCATTTATGTTATGCCTCTGAATGCCTGAGCAACAAAGATTAAAGTTCTGTTTATCTCCCGGATATCAGTTGCATGAAATCCCATCATGCAGGCCGGAAGTCCCGGATGATTCCGATCATTCTGTCACCATTTTTCGAGTTTCAAATTTTCCACTTCCTCAAAATGCTCATCACGGCTTACCAGGGTCAGGTCGTGCTGAAAAGCGATTGCCGCAATCCAGATGTCATTTTCAGGAATCGGACGTCCTTTTTTTCGCAGACCGTTCTTAACCTTGCCATACCTCTGTTCTGAAGGTTTCCGCACCATCGGAAATCAGGCAGGATTTTCGCTGCACACCCGTCTTATTCCCGGTGCCTCGGCAGAATCATTGGA
>JAOZLU010000411.1 GCA_029934695.1 Desulfobacterales bacterium
TAGCTAATTGGATAAAACCAAATTTTTAGGCCCGCAGGGTCGTCATGTTTGCAGATAATTGTGGAACTGCCGGATTTCGGACTTTGAACAATCTATAACCAGTTCCCGATCAGCATAAACGGGGCCCAGTATATCGGATGCTGATACTTTTTTTGGACAATCAGTCCCTTCTGGGCATTCTGCAAAGCTTTTGCCTTTGAGATATCAGGGGCTTTAAAGCTCCGATAAAATTCGCTGATCATCACCGAGGTGGCTTCATCATCCACGAGCCACAGCGATGCCATGGTGCTTCTTGCCCCTGCCTTGACAGCGATGCCGGCAAGTCCCAGCGCGGCGCGGTCATCCCCCACCGCTGTCTGGCACGCGCTCAGAGTCAGCAGTTCCACCTGCCTGTCACGAAATCTGCCAATGCTGATCAGCCGCTCAAGATGATCCATGTTCAGCCTGCCGTCATAAGCCAGCAGAAAGGTTTCTTTGGGAGAACCGCCGAAATGCCCGTGGGTAGCTATATGAACGATAGTATGCGGCTTATTCCTGAACTCACTGGTCAGGTTGTCAATGGTGTAGCTTTCGTCCTGCAGCAATGTTCCTCCCATAATCTCCCGTATATTTCTCAACTCCACGGGAACATTCGGCAGGGGAGAGAAATTTTCCCTGGCCTGGGAAAGGCCGCTGAGGAGAACACTGGCTTCTTCCGGTCCAGTTTGCCGGGAGTCGGTGAGGGTAAGCGCAGGCACGGTCGCTATGGCGTATTTCTCAATCAGGAAATGCTCTCCGTCGTGCAGAGCAGCAAAAGGGATCATACGGAGAACGCTGTCCGGTGCGATGACCAGCGTGTCTATCTGCTTGTCAGCCAATATTGTCTCCACAGGACGTATCATCCAGTCGTACAGAAGCATGGCATCCTTCCAGAATCCGTAATACCATCGGCTTTGCAGTGATTTGCGAAATTGCGTCACTGTTCTTCCGAGACGGTCGGACTCCACCGGAACCGAGATGTACTTCATGCCGTCAGGCAGGGTCAGCAACAATGCAAGGGAGTTCCACAAGGGGATCGGATAGATCACCGCTGTATGAGACGGCGCACGATCCAGCCGGGTGATCTTCTTCTGCATGGCTGTGACGCATTCGTCATCGAAAAAATCCTGCAATTCCGCTGTTTTCAGTATCTCCATCGTGTCCCGTGCTTCCCTGAGTTTTTGTTCATAAGATGCGATCTCTGAGTCGCCCGGCTCAGAGCTTCCAGCTTGTCTCAGCAACAGTTCCGCAAGTTCCAGATAAACCGGTCTGATTCTCTCGGAAAAGGTGTTTTTCCGGATGCGGTATCCCTGAAAGAGTTCCTGTCTTATGGGGCTTAATGTGGATATGGCCTGGCGGTACGCTTTGACGGCATCTTCAATATGGCCCTGGGCGTTCAGCAGCCTTCCTGTCTGCCATTGCCAGAGATAAGTACCTGGCCAAAAGTTTTCCAGTAGTATTTGTCTTAATGCGAATTATTTCGATAAAAAATATCAGGAGAAATTTATTATGTATTTTGAGCCGATCCCTCTCAGTATTTCCTCCACCTCTTCCACCAGATTTCCAAAGAAGGTGTAGGCTGAGAAAGGGATCCACAGGTATTTGATAAACCGCCAGAGAATTTCAATGGGATTGAGTTCCGGACTGTAAGGCGGAAGATATTTGACAAAAAGGCCCTTTTTTTCCCATCTCTCAATGTTTTCCATAAAATTGTCGCTCGTATGGACCGAGGCGTTGTCGAGGATCACAACCGTTTTTTTGGTGATTATGTCACTGAATTCGTCGAAACAGGCTGTCACCACGTCGCTGTCCACGGAGCATTCAAAGGTGAAACAGTGAAACTCGCCGTTTTCCGTGTTGAGAAATCCGAGAACACTGAGGCGGGAGCTCCGGGAGGAGGGAATTTCAATCGTCTCCCCTTTCGGCTGCCGGGCATAGGGAACCGAGGGCTGAAGATCGAAGCCGGATTCGTCGAAAAAATACAGGTCGATATCCCCTTTCTCCTGCTGTTTTTTCAGCTCTCCGATCTCCTTTTCCGCCTCTCTGAACTTCGCCTCATCCCGTTTCGGTCTGACAGTTTTTCTCACCCGTTTCCATATGAGGCCGGCTGTTTTCGACAGACGCCTGACTGTCCTCCGACTGACAACTTTTCCTGTTATTTCAAAAAGTTTATGTATGACCGTCCGGGGAGACCGGGGATTCTCCCCGGCCAGTTTTTTCGGCTGTCTTTTTTTCCTCATCAGTCAGTATCGGGGGCCTTCCGCTTCTCGGCCTGTCGTACAGGGCATCGGGACCGGAGCGGTCCCATGCCCTGAGCCATGAGGAGACACTGTCCCTGCAGGCCTGAAGAATGTCGGCAATTTCGTTTATGCTGTATCCCCGATGGCTGAGGAGAACAGCCTGCGCCCGTGTGCGGGCCCGGGAGGACGGGTCATTTTTCAGGATGCCGTTCAGCTTCTCCGTCTCCGCCTTTGTCAGTGGTGAGACATATCTCATAGTTTATCCTTATTATATATATACCTGGCAAGTTTCTCGTCACATCAGAAACAACAGTATGCACTCACGTCCGGATTGTCAAGTTCAGTGTGAAAAAAATACTGAAAAACTTTTGGCCAGGTACTTACAGGATATGGGAAAGATTTCCCTGCTGGGCATGGAAGACTGCGCGGCGGGTCAGTTGCATGGCTTCTGTATAGCGGCGTTCCTGCTCATACAACTGCCCCAAATATCCGCTGGTGTATGAGAGGATACGGGAATCCTGAAGCTCTCCGGCAATTAGTGCTGACTCGGACAGGAGCTGATGACTCGGAATTCTGAGGTTTGAGCCCTGAACTTTCAATTCTGAAATGAGAATCCCCAGAGAGAGCAGATTTTCAGCTTTTGCGTGAGATACAGGCAGTTTTCTGATATGAGCCGCTGCTTGAGCCGCTGCTTGAGCGGTTTTCTCGTCATCGCCAGTTCGGGATATGACACGGACGATATTAATTAAGGTCTTTGATTTAAAATTCTGCATAGAAGTCAGGTCTGTCATTTGTTCAATGATTTCAAGGCATTCCCTGTAAGCTGTCAGTGATGCCTGATACTTGGCCTCAGTTTCAAGAAGGTTTCCCTTGTTGTTTGATATGGTTGCCAAAACACGCTTGTCATCTGTCAGACGGGCGGCTTTAACCGCTTTTTCCAGATATTCTTTTGCTTTCTCAACTTGTCCGAGGGAAAGATGAAGATCGCTGAACGTGTTGAAAAACTTGGTTCTGAGGGTTGTCTGGGTTGTCTTTTCAACAAGCGGCAGGGCCTTATGCCGGGCATCCAGTGCTTTCTGGTGGTGTCCTATGGCCTGGTAAGCCTTGGTCAGATATATCAGAACATGAAGGAATGCGTCTTTTTCCGGCTCTAAAACAGAGATCGCCTGTTCCCATGATTGGATGGCGTGTTCAATGTCGCCTTTGGTGTAAAATTCTTCACCTCTGGCAATCAGCCGGGCTGGCGCATCTGCATCCGTGTATGCTGTATTTTGTATGGGAATATATAGAGAAACAAGGTAAATGAGTAAGAGAATGGATAATTTTTTTTTGTCGTCATAGAGCTTCCTTAGGAAAAGTGAAAGGTGAAAAGTAAAAAGTGAAAGGTGATTTGTGAGGCGTGAACTCATACTTCACGCCTCACTCCTCACATTTCACGTTTTACGATTAACGGATGGGGGTGGCGAGGTTTCGGAAGATATAAACCGCCTCTTCCACTCCGATCCTGGTATCGTTGTTGATGTCGGCTTCTTTCCGGATGCCTGACGGGGAAAGTCCGGCGCAGACTTTCAGTGCCAGAATGGCATCTTTCAGGTCAATTGCGCCGCCACTTCCGTCTATGTCACCGGGGGCTGCGTCAGTGGAATCCGTGGGTTGTTCACCGGATTTTGCGGCCACCAGTGCCAGGTGGAGAGATGACTGGCCCGGAACGTGACCTTGTTCGCTTCCTTGTCAATGGTGAAGCTTTTTACAGGCTGCCAGGAGTTGGATGCTTCCGAGAAGTATGCTGGCCGGATATTGGCCTCTTTAATCCCCAAGCCTGTCACGTTTGAATCCTCATAACGGAAGGTCATCAGCACTTCCTTGCCCTTGTTGAAGTTCTTGATCAGAGCTTTGTCACCTGTCTTCTCGCGGACCGATATGACGTAACCGTAATTGACAAGCACATCCCCGGCGTTGGTGAGGAGTTCTTCGGTCTGAGGCTCTACCACGATCTTCGCCTCTCTCCCCTTGGTGGGGAGCGCGTCCGGGGGGATCTGGATGACGGAACCGTCGGACAGGGTGCGGCTCCAGCCTTTTTCCACGATAAACTCATCGGTATCCACAGCAGGCAATTTGCCCATCTCTTTGAGAGTGATGTCTTTGGCTGTCACCACTTCGTCTGTGCCGGATATGTCGCATCCGACTTCGGGGCTGCGGTGGCAGGTGCTGTCCTCCCGTGATTTGTAGGCAGCACTGATGCTCCAGATGTTGCCGTAGTCAGCTTCTGCACGGGCCACCTTCAAGCTGTACTTGCCGCTGATATCAGTCCTGCCGTGGGCCTTCTGGCCGTCATTGCTGTAAGCTGAGACAAATGTATTTTTCACAGGGGTTTTGCCGTCTGTAGCGAAGACTTTTCCTTCGATGGAAGTTTCTGCCTCACGCAGCTTCAGAACAACTTCATCCTCTCGTGTTGGTGATCTTTTAAGATTCCTCATTCTGCAATCAGCTTCAGCTTCCCTGTAGCAGTAAGTAATGCCACTGTCGGGACAGTCTCAGTGATCTCCGCAACCACCTCAGAGGATTCGGCAAAAATTTTGTGAGTCTCCCTCTCAGGCGGCTCTGCGAAGATGATCCATGTTCCGTCAATCAGATCAGTCAGGGTGAAGTGGCCGGCCTCATCAGTCATGGTCTCGGCATAGGTTTCAGGTGCCTCCATACGGGCATTGACAAGCGCGTTCAGCACAGACTTGCCACCAGGCAACGTAACCTCTCCGCTGATCTCGCCGGCTGCCCCTCCGCTCTGGTCCGCGTTGCTTGCCGAGGATATCACTGCACCGTTGTCAAGGTTCAGGTTTGCAGCGGTGAAGGTGATGTCTCCTGCATCCCCTTGTCCTTCGCTGGATGTGTTCACAGAGGTGTTCCCTGTCATGCGGACAGTCTCAGTCGCATGGATGGAGATTGTGCCAGCGTCTCCTCCTTTTCCTAAGAATTTGCTTGCCGATGAAACAGAGGCGTTCTCCCTGAGTTCAAGATTTTCGGTCTCCAAGGTGATGTCACCCGCGCTTCCCCAAACCTCAGTGGTAAGTTCCCCCTTCCCCTCAACAGAGACCACCCCCGCATCCCCATCCAGAAAACCAAAGGCAGTCGGTGCCGCAATTGACAGCACATCGTTCCCCTGAGGCATGGCATAAAAACGGTCGTTTTCCCCCAGACGCAGATAATCTGCCGTGCTGACATGAAATGAACCCCCCAAGTCCAATCTGGCATTTGCCCCGAACATCATGCCGGCCGGATTCAACAAATACATATCGGCCCCGGGAATGGTGGAACGGAGCGTCCCGTCAATCCATGAAGCATTCCCGCCTGTCACCCGGGAAATGATATTTTGGACAGAGTTCGGCCCGCTGAAGGTCGCACTTTCATTGGAATGAATGTTGAATTTCTGAAAACTGTGAAACAGATTCGCTCCGGCCTGGTGTCCGTGTTCAGGCTTAATCTCATAATTCGGGCCTGGGAGATCCAGCTTTTCAGCAGTACCGATGGTTCCATCCAAGGTGATGCCGCGGGAATATGTTCCGTCAGCATAAACCGGAAAGAAACTGCCTGCCAACAAACAGAGGAAAATAAATCGGTGGAAATTTTTTTTCATCAGAATATCTACATAAAATAAAAACATTTTACGCACTTGCACACAAAGCCCGGCTTTTTGGGAACCCTTTGGCAGGCTCAGAGCCGGGCACAGAGAGCCAGAGAGTTTTTATTGTTTTTTCTGTGGCTTGGCCCCTGAGCTTGCCGAAGGGTGCGGCCTTCTGTGGTTTTTGAGGGAATGCTTTTCTGACTCAGGGATCCCCTGAATCTGTTATAATCAGATTGAATTTAATGCATACGCTTTTTTTTTGTCAATCCAGAAGCTTTTCCCGCAGAGTGTCAAGTTGCTTCTCCTGTTCCTGGGAGGGCGGAGAACGTATTTTCAGCCATTCTTTCAGTATGTCGCTCTGTTTTTGCAGGACAACGTGAAATGTGTCTTCGACTTCTTCGATTGTCCATTTAAAGAACGGTTTCATTTTAATTTCACTCCTTTTCTGTTCTCATAAACTCGGCCACAGCAGCTCCACTTTTCATTTCACACCTGCAACAAGCTGCAAAATACGGACAGCCTCTTCCAGCCCTATTTTCCAATCGCCGTTCATATCCGTATCAGAGCTTCCTGTCAACACCTTCAGAACCGATATTGCATCACGCAGACCGACCACCCTCAGACTGCCGCTGTTTGT
>JAOZLU010000998.1 GCA_029934695.1 Desulfobacterales bacterium
GGATGTCCCTGATCCCTGACACTTAACGCTTAACAGCTTTACACGACAGTCATAAGCTCTCCCAATCTGCTATGGTATCAAATTGCAGCGTTACGACTTCCATCAATTTAAATCCTTTCTTACCTTGAACTTGAACCTGGACGCGGACATTCATTTACGGGCGAGTTCAGATTCAGATTCAGGTTTAAGTCCAAGTCCACGGTGATCCCTCACCATCCGAAACCCAATATCATTCGCCCGGGTCTCTGCCCGGCCAATCAAGCCATTCCCACCCAAATTCAATTGTTCACGATTTTTTGCCTCTCGCTCATGGGAGCGTCAATTCCGGTTTGTAAAAAAAAATTCCCTGAAACCCGTTTTTCTTTTGTCTTAAGTATCAGGCCGTATGTTTTCAGGTGTCTGCTTATAAGGAACAACTTTTCCATTATGAACCGCAGATGAACGCAGATGGACGCGGACGGCCTGTCTGCCGCGGAGTCATCCGCGTTCATCCGTGTTCATCCGCGGTTTGTGAAAGCTGTTTTCCCAGGAAAAAATCCCGGAAGACTTTTGGTCGGGTACTTAGGCGATTTCTAAAAAAGGATATCCCACTGAACGCCTGTCTGAAAACTGACGGACAGCCCCGGCTCCTGCTTTTTAACCACGAAATACACGAAACACACGAAAAGATACGGGAATGTTCTGTGCTCACAATTTTCGTTTTTTTCGTTTTTTTCGTGGTTGAAAAAGCGGACGGGGCTGCAACCCTATGGTGGGAGATTCTTTTTTGGAAATCACCTTAATATAATCAGAGGCTATGGAACCCAAAGTTGCGCGTTGGCATCTGGAAAAGGCAGCATGAGATTGTTTGTCAAAAAAAATTCCCTGAAACTCTTTTTTCTTTCATCTTGTATAGACAGAGGAGATGGATGAGCGGCAACTGCCGTTTTCGCTTGTGCGACCAATGGTTGCATGCTGACATCCCGAAAAGAGGATTGTCAAACGATGAAAAAGCTGACTTCAAGGGCAATTGCATTCGTTTTATTGGGGCATCCATTCATGTTTGTGAAAAAAAATTCCCTGAAACCGGTTTTTCTTTCATCTTAATATGATCAAAGGCCATGTTCTGATGTTTCCGACTGAGTATTTGAACCGCAGACTGGCCCAGATTATGGGAATTGTGCCCGGATTGCCATCTGTGAAATCGGCTGAATCTGTGGGAGTCTTACGGTTCGGATGAGGCTTTGAACCGCAGACTGACGCAGATTTTTTGGATTGCACGGATTGCCTCCATCTGGGATCAGGCGGAATGCTGAAATCCACACGGATTACGGATAAGAAAGGATTATGGGTCCGCCCTCTACACGGATTATGGACAAAAAAGGACTATGGGTGCGCTTCAAAAATTTTTCAGTTACATTAAGTTTACGCTGAAAATCAGGGTGGTGAATTTTTTTTTGAAATCGCATAAGAAAAAAAGTTTTCCCGCATAAGACATAAAGAAAAGGGACGTTCGGAAATCCAAAATTTGGAGGCACTCTCTTTTTATCAGACCCAATAAGGAAACGTATTTTCATTCTGTTTTCTGGCAGTGATTCTGGGGCGGATTTGGATACCTTATTTTAAGGAAGCAGTCTGGGTTTATTTTTGAATGACGTATGAAAAAAAAATTGTAGGCATTTTTTTGCGACAATTAATTGAATTAAGAATAAATCTTTATGTTTATGGTAAAAAAGATTCGTGGAGGCAAAAGGCAGCATGAG
>JAOZLU010000412.1 GCA_029934695.1 Desulfobacterales bacterium
GGAGGCCTGAAATCAGCCCTGCGTCGCACCTTTTTAACCACAAAGGGCACAAAGGTTTAACCACAAAGGGCACAAAGGGGGCACAAAGCTTAAACCTGCACGTTCGGCCGGATATGTCTGAGGGCAGATGCGGGAGCCTCCCCTGAATCCGTTATAATCAGATTTTTTCATACCTGCCGGGCAGTGTACCAGAGTGTACAGATAAAGGAGATTTCAAGTGGAATCAAACTACAATTCACATGTCAAACGTATTATTCTGGGCCTTGTGATTTTTGCCGCTGTCGGACTTATCGGCAAGAAGTTTATGACCCCTGACTCATTCGGCATGTACGGACACTATCGTGCAGATGCCATTCAGGAGGAAGCAGACAGGGATATTCGTCATAAGACAAACATGCCCTGCCTGCCGTGTCATACTTATGAAGCCGGGCTTCATCTGAACGGACTTCATAAGACCATTTCCTGTGAGTTCTGTCATGGTCCAATGGCTGACCACGTCACCAACGGCATAAAGACAGGGGAACTCCCAGTCAAAAAAGGGGAAGAAATCAGGGTCTTATGCCTGAGGTGTCACAACAAGGCCATACATGCCAGACCTGAGGATGTCATCAAAACCGTGATTATGCCCGATCATCTGAGGGACCAGAATGTCAAGGAAACGCATACATGCAACCAGTGCCACCATGTACATGCGCCATATGATTATATTAACCAGGCCAAACAGGCACTTGGCGTAAAGGAGGCGAGCTGATGGACAGGGAAAAACCTGAACTGAATGAAGACCGCCGGACCTTTATAAAGAAGGTTCTCAAGGGAACCATGGCAGGTTCCCTGCTCCTCGTGATACCGCTCAGGGCGGATGACTCAGGAACATCGGAACAGATTCCGGAGGACATTCCGGAACAGATTCCCGGGATCCGGGGCCGTGAATATGACATGTCCCGGTATCGTTTTGTGTTCATTGTGGATGTCACCCGATGTATCGGCTGCGGGTCCTGCTGTGTGGCTGACAAACGGGAATACAATGTCCCGGACGGCAATTACAGAACATGGGTGGAACGGTACATCAAAGATATTGACGAGAATATTTATGTGGACTGCCCCAACGGCGGCCTGGACGGCTATCAGAAGCCCCGTAAGGACCTTAAAAGACCGGTCAGGGACACATTTTTCGTGCCCAAGCTGTGCAACATGTGCAAAGATCCCTCATGTGTGCAGGTCTGCCCTGTGGGCGCGACATTCAGATCCCCGGACGGTTTCGTGCTGATTGATTCCAAACGCTGTATCGGCTGTGCTTACTGCATTCAGGCATGTCCGTATTCGGTCCGGTTTCTCAATCCGGTCACACATACGGCTGAAAAATGCACCTGGTGCTATCACAGAATCCGCAAGGGTCTGCTGCCTGCATGTGTCCAGGTCTGCCCGACCAGGGCCAGGAAATTCGGGGACCTGAACGACAAGGAATCCGAGGTTTACAAGATTCTGAGCGGTCCCGGAGTCATAACCGTGCTCAAAAAAGATATGGGAAACTCGCCCTCGCTTTATTATAAGGGTGTCCGACGGGAGGTGATCTGATGAATGCAACTCATGAAAGTGCCATCACAGCTCTGAACAACTATGTATTTCCCAATGATCTCCATGTTCACTGGAGCATGATGATCGCATTATATCCTTATATTACCGGCATTGTGGCAGGTGCCTTTATTGTATCTTCCCTTTACCATGTGTTCAAGGTGAAGTCTCTGAAACCGATTTCCCGGTTTTCCCTGCTGTTCGCGCTGGCTTTTCTCACCTGCGCCACCCTGCCGCTGTTGCTCCATCTCGGGCGGCCCGAAAGAAATTTCAACATCATGCTCACGCCGAATCCTTCTTCGGCAATGGCCGGGTTCGGCTATATTTATATGCTTTACGGGGTCGTTCTCCTGCTTGAGGTGCTGTTCATCTATCGTCCCACCCTGGTGCATCTCAGGGAGAAAACCAAAGGGCTTATGAAAATGATTTACAGGGCTTTGACGTTTGACAGCACGAACCTCTCTCCCAAATCCCTTGAACTGGATCGGAAGATCATCGCCTTTCTTGCCGCAATCGGCATTCCCATGGCCTGTGTGCTTCATGGCTATGTCGGTTTCATCTTCGGGGGCATCAAAGCGAATCCCACATGGGCCACACCGCTCATGCCGGTCATCTTCCTGCTTTCAGCGTGTGTCTCCGGCGTTGCCGGCATTATTCTGATATATATTCTGATCAGGGTGTTCACAAACAAACCTGTTGATACTGACTGTGTGCGGACCTGCACAAACTATCTCGCAGGGTTCTTTATCCTTGATTTTGTGTTTGAAATGCTGGAGGTGTTATCCCATTCCTATCTGAGAACAGCGCATTACCACGCGGTGGATGAACTGCTGAGCGGGCCGCTTTATAATTCCTTCTGGATAGGACAGGTCGGCATTCTTTCTGTGGTACCGTTGCTTCTGCTGGGGTGGCTGTGCCTGACCTGGGTAAATGACAGGCTTTTCAAAATCGGCGCGTCGATTGTCTCATTCATGCTTTTATTGCAGGTGATGTTTATGCGATGGAATGTGGTTATCGGCGGCCAGCTGATATCCAAAAGTGCGAGAGGCTTTACTGAGTTTCATCCTGAATGGCTCCATAAGGAGGGTATTCTGACTGCCATTATTCTGATGTGCGCTCCCCTGGTTGTCCTGTTTGTTATCAGCAGGATATTTCCATTCTGGATGGAAGAGATGGATGAAGGATGAAATCTGTCGGACATCGGCTCACCGATGGCTTATGCACATAAAAAAATCCCGGCTTGTAGGGTGGGTGGAGGATTACGATTTTTTACGCAGTAAAAAACGAAATCCGCAACCCACCTTGATAAACTCTGCCGGACTGGGTTTGCAACCCCGTCCGGCAAAAAAAATTGAATGATGCAAATATCTGATGAAAAAATGGCTGCATACAAGGCAACTGCCCGCCGTTGTTCGGTGCTGGAAAAGCAGATATTATTCCGCCGTTACCGACATGCATGGGAGCTGGCCCGGCAAATGAGTGATCTGCTTAAAGAACGCTTCGGCGCGTCCCGGGTGGTCGTGTTCGGATCATTGGTCCGCAAGGAACTTTTCCACCGCAGGTCAGATGTTGACTTGGCTGTCTGGGATCTGGATGAGAATATCTATTACCGGGCAGTAGGTCAGCTCTTGTATTTGGATAGTGAAATAAGCATGGATCTGGTGAGGATAGAAGAAGCATCTGATTCTTTGCGGTCAAGAATTGAAAAAGAGGGAAAAGTTCTATGAAAGCAGATTGTCTTGCTTTGGCCGGACGCATATCCGAGTCACTGTCTGATTTGGAGCGCGTTGTCAGCCGTGCCGAATTGCTGGCTGACAAATCTCAGCATAATGACGATGATGATTATCTTGACGGTGTGGCCCTGAATCTGCACGGATTTTACACAGGAGCCGAGCGCATATTGGAGGATATTGCACGGACTGTGGAAAAATATACGCCTTCCGGTCAGAGCTGGCATCGGGATTTGCTGATGCAGATGTCAGCCGAGATAAATTCTGTCCGTCCGCGGGTCATCTCCCGGGAAACACGTCACTGTCTGGATGAATACCGGGGATTTCGGCATGTTGTGCGTAATGTGTATGCATTCAGCCTGGTATCGTCCCGTTTGCAGGAACTCACCAGCCAGTTGCGGGCATGTTACCTGTCTGTAAAATCTGACATGGACGAGTTTATGAGATTTCTGAATCAGATTGATGATGAGGAATATCCCGCGCTTTAAGGTTTTAGCCAAACCCCGGATTGTTGTTCTTTGCGAAGATCGCACCCAGTGGCATTTCATACGAGAATATTTTGTGCTCCGCGGTTGGAATCCCCGAAAGATCCTGCCAAAGGTGGCTCCTTTCGCCCGAGGGGTTGCGGAACAATGGGTGCGAAAGCATTTTAATTTAACCGAAAGGAGGTGATAATTCATTTTTGATTAAAAAGCAGCCGACATTTTTTCTGTGTCTGCTGAACACCGAACACCAAACTTTTTAAAGAACAGGAGGGTAAAAATGTATCTGATCAGACCAGTGTTTATCGGGCTTGTGATGGGAATATTCATTGCTGGTACCGCATTCGGACTGACAAAGGAATCTTTTGATGTGAAAAATCCCAAGGTGCAGGAGATCAACAAGAAGTGTATCACCTGTCATCTCAAGGAAAACAAGTCCCTTGTGATGCAGTGGGAGGAGTCCTCTCATGCAGCAGCAAAAGAGGGGCAGGTCGGCTGTTACAACTGTCACGCGGCGGACAAGGGTGACGAGTACGGCTATATGCATGAAGGCGCGTTTATAAGGGCGGTACTGACACCCAATGACTGCCAGAAATGCCACGAGCCGGAATACGAGCAGATGCAGAAGTCGCATCACTCCACAGCAGGTGAGATCATGGCCTCCCTGGACAACATGCTTGCTGAGGTCATCGGCGGCATGCCTTCCAACAAGGCCAACATGCACAGCGGGTGCTGGCAGTGTCACGGCTCTGTGGTCAAGCTCGAACGGGACAAAGACGGGAAACCGCTCCGCAGTCAGACCGATGCCCCCATGACAGACTATATGACATGGCCCAATTCCGGTATCGGACGGATCAATCCGGATGGCAGCAAGGGCACCTGCAATGCCTGTCACTCCAAGCATTCTTTCAGGGCCAGCACTGCGAGACAGCCTGACAACTGCGGCAAATGCCATCTGGGACCAGACCATCCCCAAAAGGAAATTTATGAGGAATCCAAACACGGTATTGCCTACACCAGTGCCATGAGAGATCCCGGTCAGAACGGCATGGATATCATGAAGGACGGCAAGTGGATTCTGGGCAAGGATTATCACTATGCTCCGACATGCTCAACCTGCCACATGGGGTCTTTTGTGAAGCTGAACGGTGCGATAGCGCAGAACACGCACAACGTGGGAGATCGGATATCCTGGACCCTGCGTCCGCCTGTCTCAGCCAAACTGAACCGGGTGACCTTTGCAGACGGAACAGTGACCGACATCCCGGGTGAGATTCCGCCCCGTGCCGGTCAGATGGCAAAGTACAAGACTTATGTTGTTGCAAAGAATTACAAGCTGAAAAAGGTCGTCACCGACAAGCAGATCAAAGATGTGCTTACTTGGAAAGAGCGGCGCAAGAATATGCAGGAGATGTGCAAGTCATGTCACGGAGTGAATCAGATTGAAGGTTTTTACAAACAGTTTGATGATCTTGTCACACTCTACAACGAGAAATTCGGCAAACCAGGGTCGGCAATTGTGAAGATGCTGAAAGAAGACGGTATCTGGAAGGCCAGCGGGCTTCAGAACCATCTGGGATATATCTGGTTCGAAATCTGGCACCATGAAGGCCGAAGGGCACGTCACGGTGCTGCGATGAGCGGTCCTGACTATACGCACTGGCATGGCATGTATGAAGTCAGTCGCAACTTCTACCACGAATTTCTGCCCGAAGTTCAGGAACTGGCGGAGAAAGCCGGTCAGGGTGAGAAATACAAGAAAATGATTGATGAACTCATGGCCAAGCCGGAGCATATATGGTACAGCACCGGCGGCAGTGCTGATACCATGAAGCTCATTGAGGAAGAGCGGAAAATGCGCTATAATCAGTAAGTAAGGATGAGAAATGAGAAGTGGGGATTGGCTCACTTCTCATTTTTTTATGTGAAAGGATTACCCGTCGGCAAGCTCAGGGGCCGGAATTGTAAGCGACATAGTGCGCTTCAGCGTACTTGAAGCTCTCTGTCTGGAGTTTGAACCCCCAGGCTTTAATTAAGGAGGAGCATAAAATGAGAAAACTTCAGAGACTGCCCGTCGGAGATTCATCTTTTGAAAGCATCCGTGCAAATGAATGCGTGTATGTTGACAAAACCCGGCATCTGTTTCAGATGGCTGATGAGGGGAAATACTATTTCATGTCCCGTCCCCGCAGATTCGGCAAATCCCTGACGGTCTCGACACTGCGGTGCATGTTCCAGGGAAAAAAGGATCTGTTTGACGGGCTGTGGATAGCGCAGAACACGGAATGGGAATGGAAACCGCATCCGACCGTGCTTCTGGATTTTAACGGAATCAGCCATGACACGCCGGAGAATCTGAAACTGGGTCTGGGGGAGAATCTTCAGAACCATGCCCGGGAAAATGAGATCCCATTAAGGTCATCCTTATTAAAGGGACAGTTCAAGGAGCTGATTCTCGGACTGTATCATAAAACCGGAACATCCGTCGTAATTCTGATCGACGAATACGACAAACCCCTGATTGATCATCTGGGAAAGGGCGAGAGAGCGCTGGAGACTGCCAGGGCCAACCGGGATATTCTGAAATATTTTTTCGGCGTGATCAAGGGCGGCGATGTCTCGCCGGCCCTGGGTCTGGTTTTCATCACGGGCGTATCCAAATTCAGCAGGGTTTCGATTTTTTCGGAACTCAACAATCTCGAGGATCTGA
>JAOZLU010000035.1 GCA_029934695.1 Desulfobacterales bacterium
CATCATCCTCCTCGTGAGGTTCTCCCACAGCGTCCTGAAGGCGGATCACCTCCTCAATATTTGCCGGTGCGATGATGGTTTCCGCATCAAGATCAATTATCTCTTCATCTTTATCCTGTGAGGCTCCCACAGCGTCATGAAGCATGATCGTCTCCTCGATATCGGGAGGAGCGATGATGGTCTCGCCGTCAAAATCATCCTCTTCCGGGGCCTGTCCGGGAAGAGCGTTCTGGAGCAGAATTGCCTCTTCCAGGTCCGGCGGCATAATCATGGTCTCGGCATCAAAATCATCCTCTCCCGGGGCCTGTCCGGGGAGAACATCCTGGAGCATGATCGTCTCCTCGATATCGGGAGGAGCGATGATGGTCTCGCCGTCAAAATCATCCTCTTCCGGGGCCTGTCCGGGAAGAGCGTTCTGGAGCAGAATTGCCTCTTCCAGGTCCGGCGGCATGATGATGGTTTCGGCGTCAAAATTCTCCTCCGGCGGGGTCTGACGCCCGGGGAAAGCGTCCTGAAGCAGGATCGTCTCTTCCATGTCCGGCGGCATGATGATGGTTTCGGCGTCAAAATCATCCTCTCCCGGGGTCTGGTGCCCGGGGAAAGCGTCCTGAAGCAGGATCGTCTCTTCCATGTCCGGCGGCATAATCATGGTTTCGGCATCAAAAGCATCCTCTCCCGAGGCCTGTCCGGGGAGAACGTCCTGAAGCAGGATTGCCTCTTCCAGATCAGGCGGCATGACCATGGTTTCGGCGTCAAAATCATCCTCTCCCGGGGTCTGTCCGGGGAGAACGTCCTGAAGCAGGATTGCCTCTTCCAGGTCAGGCGGCATGACCATGGTTTCGGCGTCAAAATCATCCTCTCCCGGGGTCTGTCCGGGGAGAGCGTCCTGAAGCAGGATTGCCTCTTCCATGTCCGGCGGCATGATCATGGTTTCAGCATCAAAATTTTCATCATCCATGGGCGTTTCAGAGGTGACATTATGCAGCAAGACAGGTTCATCCGGAGTTTTGGATTCCACGGTCGTTTGAGCATTCAGATCAGTAACCTCTTCATTTTTCATCAGGTCTTCATCAAGAATATCATCAAGCAGAATTGTTTCCCTGAAAGCAGTAAGCTCCTGAGTGGTAATCATATCTTCATTGCCAATACCAATTGCTTCATCAGGATATCCTGATGCAATGACCCCTGCATCAAGTTTAAGGGCCTTATCATCCGCAGGAGTTTCATCAAGGGCATTTATAAAATCAATAAATTCTTCATCTTTCAAAGGTGACGCCCCTTCTGTTATCTGTTTGGATTCTTTTTCATATTTCATGCCAGACCCCATTCTCCCAATAATATCAGGGAAAAGCACCTTATTTGTTAAAATCAGATGGATTTTTTGTCAAATGGAACCTAATAATTTTAGGCTGTGTTACAGGGCAAAAAATTGCAGTGTGGAAGAAACCCGGTTTTTTCCCGAATAAGCCAGGTATCTTTGCCGTTCATTTTTTTGTCCTGTACGCAAAATTTTAGGAGAATTTATCACAAGGCATACAATGTGTCAAGATATTTGGTTTTTTGGCTTATGACAATTTAAGGGTTTGCAAAATGCGTATTTTGAGTATATAAGTAAAATCATGAAATGCTTTTATATTGATCCGTCAAGCTTTGCTGCCCCCTCACTGGTTATTTCCGGTTCTGACGCTAAGCATATAAAAAACGTGCTGCGTCTGAAACCGGGGGATAAGATAATGCTCTTTGATGGCAAGGGGCTTGAATATGAAGCCGAAATAGTTGCTTTGGCTTCCAAAAATGTTGAAGTGTCGGTAATTCAAAGTCTTTCTTCTGCTTCTGAGTCGCCTGTTCAAATTATTGTCGCCCAGTCTTTTTTAAAGGACAGAAAAATGGATGGCCTTGTAAGACAGCTTACCGAGCTTGGGATAGCAAAGTGGATACCTTTTATTTCAGATCGTTCTGTTCCCAGACCAGATAAAAAACGCCTTGCTGACAGAACAAAACGATGGAAAAAAATTGCAGGGGAAGCTCTCAAGCAGTGCAGACGGAGCTGTGTTCCGGAAATAGGTTCCACTGTATCTTTTGAAAACATACTGAATATTGGCAGAATGTGTGATCTGAAAATTATTTTCTGGGAAAATGAAACAGAACCTCTTGATTTTACGTTTTTACCACATATCAGAAACAATGGCACAATCTTTGTCATGCTGGGGCCTGAAGGCGGTTTTACCCCTCATGAGGTTGAGATCGCCCGGGCTTCCGGTTTTATCACTGCCGCTCTCGGCCCCCGTATTTTAAGAGCTGAAACAGCCACAATTGCAGCATGTACCCTGCTGCAATATTTTTTTGGTGACTTATGCAAAAAAAGCTTGACAGGGGATTAAAAACTTAATATAAGCTTATTTACGCTTACGGAGCAAGCCGAGGTAGCTCAGTCGGTAGAGCAGGGGACTGAAAATCCCCGTGTCGGCAGTTCGATTCTGTCCCTCGGCACTTTTGAAAGTTTTAATGGGTTGCAAATTTATTTTTGTAGCCCATTTTTTTTGTTCAGTTCAAGCTCGCGTCTGTTTTACGACCACAGGCGGCTCAATCTGCTTATATTCTCAAGCTTGGAATGCGGGAATCAGGTTTTACGCTTCCAATTTTGAAATGCTCAAAGCCTTTACCAATTCATGCATATCTGCCAGAAGGGGCGATTCAAAAAACATTGTTTTTCCTGTGGCAGGATGAATGAACCGGAGTTGCCACGCATGAAGCATCTGTCTGGAAACATACGTTTTTATGAGATTTGAAAGCTTGGCAGGAAAGAGACGCGCCATCTTGCGACTGCCATACACTTCATCACCGATTACAGGATGGCTGATTGCAGCACAATGAACTCGGATCTGGTGGGTCCGCCCCGTTTTCAGATTGATATCCAGCAATGTTGCCCCCTGAAAGCGATCCCTGACCTTCCAAATCGTCTCGGCATCACGCCCCTTCCGACTGAACGTTGACATCTTTTTCCGATGAACCGGATGCCTGCCCACAGGAAGTGAAATGATACCGGAATCCCCTTTTATTTCGCCATGGACAAGAGCCAGATACGTCTTTCTGACGGTTCTTGACTTGAATTGCAGGGCAAGATGTTCAAGTGAGGCAGCATTTTTTGCAACCACCAGTGTCCCGGACGTATCCTTGTCAAGCCTGTGCACAATTCCCGGCCTCAGCTTGCCTCCGATTCCTTTAAAATCAGGGCAATGATAAAGAAGCCCGTTGACCAAAGTTCCCGTATAATGGCCCGGGGCAGGATGAACAACAAGTCCCGGGTGTTTGCTGATCACAATCAGATGCTCGTCTTCATACAGGATATCAATTTCAATCTGTTCAGGTTCAAAATGAACAGGATCAGGAGGCGGTATATTGCCGGAAATTTCATCACCTGTCTTCACCCTGTATCCGGGTTTTTTCACAGCACCCTGAACCCGTATGTTTCCTTTACGGATCAGGTCTGTTGCAAAAGAACGGGAACAATCGGGAATAAGGGATGCAACAACTATGTCCAACCGCCTGCCATTTTGCTGCGAGATAACGGGAGCAAACAGATATGAAGGGTGCAACAAATTTTTCAATGCGCCTGCCGTTTCAATTCTTGTATTACCGAGGTTTCAGGTTTTATATAAAACTTAGAATCTGAAACCTGAAACTGTAAAACAATTTTGTAAATTGTTTCCTGCAAATTGTTTCAAAGCTCTGAAACTTACTGAAACCTGAAATTTAGAAACCTGAACCCTTACGGGGCTTCAAAAAGCAATTCGATCTCTGACAGGATCGTATTTTCGTCAGTGTCTCTCGCTGTCGAAAGCTCTCTCACCAACAGCCCCTGAGCTGTATCATAGAGTTTGCGTTCTCCAAAAGACAAATCCTTTGTCAGTTTCAGAAGAAACAGATCCCTGAACACCTCAGCAACTTCATAAAGAGAGCCTGTTTTAATCTTATCCATATATTCTCTGTATCTGCGGTTCCAAGTCTGGTTGTCAGCAACTGCATCCCGCTTTTTTTTCATCACGTCATATACCAGAAAAATCTCCTTTTCACTGATAACATTCCTTAAACCCACAGATTCAACATTCCAAGTGGGGATCATAATAACCATATCGTTGTCAAGGACTTTCATAATGTAAAAATCATGTTCCTCCCCGCCGACCACTCTGGTTTCAATTGCTTCAATCCGCCCGACACCGTGTGCAGGATAAACCGCAAGATCACCCACCTGAAATTTTTGAACTTTCTTTTTAGTTATTTGTTCTTTAACTTTTTTTTTCATCCGTTTTCCCGCTAATCAGTTTATGGTTTGTTAATACGATGAATAATTTCATACCATAAATTTGAACAGCAATCAATAAAAAAGGATTGGCACATTAATACGATGAATAATTTCATACCATAAATTTGAACAGCAATCAATAAAAAAGGATTGGCACATTCATGCGCCAATCCTTTTTAAATGCAAAACCTCCCCCCTTGTTCCCAAGCCGGAACATGAAAAGAGGGTGAAGATTCAGGTGAAGCTCTAATAATATCTGACAGTTAGATCAGAAAAGGTACCATGAGCAGTGCCACAACATTCAGAATTTTGATCATCGGGTTGACAGCAGGACCTGCGGTGTCTTTGTACGGGTCGCCCACAGTGTCGCCGGTGACAGCAGCTTTGTGAGCATCACTGCCCTTGCCGCCGAGATGACCGTCTTCAATGTATTTTTTGGCATTGTCCCATGCGGCTCCGCCGGTTGTCATGGAGAGCGCGAGAAAGATACCGGTGACGATACTTCCGATAAGCAGTCCGCCCAGAGCAACTTTCCCGAGGAAAAGGCCGACCAGAATCGGAGCAATAACAGGAAGCAGCGCCGGCACGATCATTTCGCTCAAAGCAAATTTGGTGACGATGTCAACACATTTGCCGTAATCGGGTTTTGCGGTACCTTCCATAATTCCGGGAATCTCACGGAACTGACGACGGACTTCGTCAACAACAGCACCGCCGGCATTGCCAACCGCTTTCATGGCAACAGAAGCAAACAGATAGGGCAGAAGACCGCCGATGAAAAGGCCGATGATGACATTCACGTCACTCAGATCAAACTTGATGTCTGTTCCGCCGCCGTGCAGACCGAACTCTTCCACATAAGAGGCAAACAGAACCAGCGCGGCAAGACCGGCTGAACCGATGGCATAACCTTTGGTGACAGCCTTTGTGGTGTTTCCGACAGCATCGAGAGGATCTGTTACCGCACGGACACTCTCATCCATTCCAGCCATTTCAGCAATACCGCCCGCGTTATCGGTGATGGGACCGTAAGCATCAATCGCAATAACCATGCCCGTCATGGACAGCATGGACATGGCAGCCATGGCAATACCGTAAAGACCAGCGAGGCTGTAAGCAATGCCGATGGCAGCGCAGATGGCCAGAACCGGAGCGGCCGTTGCCTGCATACTGACCGCAAGACCCGCGATGATGTTGGTGCCATGACCGGTGGTGGACGCGTCAGCAATGCTTTTCACCGGACCGTAAATTCCGGTGTAATATTCGGTGATGATGACGATGACAACTGTCAGAACAAGTCCGACCAAAGTTGAGTAATAGATGTTCAGTACCGGAATATCCAGACCGCCCATCAGTTTCATGGTTGCAAAGTAGAATGCAAATGCGGCGATAATAGCGGCACCGAACATGCCTTTGTACAGCGCACCCATGATATAATCATCTTTCGCGCCGAGTTTCACAAAGAAAATGGCGATGATGGAAGCGACAATGGAGATTGCGCCCAGCACCAGCGGGAACTCGGTTGCGATAGCGATATCGGGGAAAAGAAGATTTCCCAGAAGCATAGCAGCAACTGCCGTCACAGCATAAGTCTCAAAAAGGTCAGCAGCCATACCTGCACAGTCTCCGACATTGTCGCCGACATTATCTGCGATAACTGCGGGATTTCTCGGATCGTCCTCAGGAATGCCGGCTTCGACTTTTCCGACAAGGTCAGCACCGACATCAGCACCTTTGGTGAAGATGCCGCCGCCAAGACGTGCGAAAATGGAAATAAGGCTTCCGCCGAAACCAAGAGCAACCAGAGCAATGACAGCATCTCTCGGAGTGACTGCCATGGCTTTTGTCAATACTGTATAAAAACCCGCTACAGAAGTCAGGGCCAGACCGGCAACCAGCATACCGGTGACGGCTCCGCCTTTGAATGCGAGGTTCAAACCCGCAGCAAGGCCGTCTTTTGCAGCCTCGGCAGTTCTCACATTGGCAATGACCGATACGCGCATCCCTATATAACCTGCGATAAAGGAAGCAAGCGCGCCCACGATAAAGCCGACTGCGGTTTTGCTGCCGAGGGTGACTGCAATAATGATGGCAATAATAATGCCGGCAATTGCCATGCTTCTCATCTGACGGTTAAGATATGCAATCGCGCCTTCCTGAATAGCGGCTGCAATTTCCTGCATTTTCTCATTTCCGGCCGGAGCAGATTTGACGACCCCGGCAAGTATGGTAGCAAAAGCTACCCCTACAGCACCGATAACTGCACAAAAGAACGGTATGTTGTTCAATACTATGTCCATTTTACCTCCGTTTTGAAATTTGACAAATAATAATAATTTGAATCATATTTTGCTGTTAAAGCGATTCATTCCATCCTTTGTACCATTACAAAGGATGGTGACAACTGCATCCCGGGCCCTTGCAATAAATTGTTCCAGCATCCTGTTTTCATCTGCACTGAATTTGCTCAGAACATAATCTGCAACACTCATCTCTGTCCCGGAACGTCCGACGCCCATGCGGAGCCGTGCAAAATCACCCCCCCCAAAGGCATCTATTAAAGATCTTACACCTTTGTGTCCCCCATGTCCTCCTTTCTCTTTGATTTTTATCCTTCCAAAAGCAAGGTCTATGTCATCATGAATGATCACCATATCCTCGCCTGATATCTTGAAATACGATGCTATGCCCTGAATTGGAAACCCGCTCCGATTCATATAGGCCATTGGTTTTGCCAGGATGACATCTTTACCTTCTATCTGTCCGCGGCCGATGAATGCATCAGATTTTTTTTTCCCAACGGAAATGGAAAAAGCGTCTGCAAGATCATCCACCACCATAAATCCGATATTGTGCCGGGTTTTTCTGTAGGCATTTCCCGGATTTCCCAGACCGGCTATCAGGTGTATTCGTCTGTCTTTTGCCATCTGTCTCCTGACAATTGATATCAATTGTCTTCTATGTGGCGGCAGCCTCTTCAGGAGCCTCTTCAGAAGCCTCTCCTTCAGCGCCTTCCTCTTCATCATCTGCCGCGCCTTTGGGAGTGATTACCGTCAGTACGGTGAAATTCACTTCTGTCGGAATTTCAGCATCCCCTTCCAATGCAATTTCATTGACATGAACGGATTCCCCTATGTCGAGGTCTGTGATATCAATTTCAATTGCTTCCGGAATCTGATTTGGGAAACACGATACTTCAAGTTCACGCCTGATGATCTGCAGCAAACCGCCAAGTTCAACCCCTTTTGATTTTCCTTTTGCCACAACCGGAACTCTGGCCATAATTTTCCGGTCCGCAGCTATTTCATAAAAATCAATGTGCAAAAAAGTCCCGGTAAGCGGGTGGCTCTGCAACTCCTTAATCATTGCAGATCGCACAGTGTTTTCGCCATTCTGAATCACAAGATTCGCAAGTACCTGGCTGGTTTTGCTGTTTTTCAATGCATGTTCAACATCGCTCACGCCAACGGAAAGCATCACCGGCTCTGCTCCCGGCCCGTAAAGGATTGCAGGTACTCTCCCCTCACGGCGCAACCTCCGTGCCGGCCCTTTGCCTGTAAGTGTTCTGGCATTCGCTTTTAATTCGAGTAAATCCAAAAGGTACGCCTCCTTGTAAATGAAAACGAAGTTTTTCAAAAAACTTGTTTTTTTCCTTAATCACCCGTCAGTCGTAAATTCTCATAACTTGGTGAAATCAAGCCTGACATCTGCCGTTGAATAATTTCAGACGTGACAGACACTTTTAACTTTTAACTTTCAACTTTCAACTTTCAACTTTCAACTTTTCACACAAAAAGAGAGGTCACCGAATCTCCCACATGGCTCCGGATGATCCCTTCTCCGACCAGTTCTGAAATTGTCAGAACTTTTATTTTATCACAGGCAGAAGCATTGCCGTTCAAAGGGATTGTATCCGTTACAACAATACTTTTCAAAGCCGATTCCGAAATCCGGCTGATAGCCGGACCGGACAGCACAGGATGGGTGATACAGGCATGAACCTCTTCTGCTCCATTTCCCAGAATGGCATCAGCCGCCTCGGTTAACGTGCCGGCAGTATCTGCCATGTCATCAAGGATAATTGCAACCTTCCCTCTGACATCACCGATGACAGCCATTGCCTTTGCCTCATTCGGCGCATCCCTTCGTTTGTCAATAATTGCAAGGTCCGCTTTCAGCCGTTTTGCAAAGGCCCTTGCCCTTTCAACACCGCCTGCATCCGGAGAAACAATCATCAGTCTGTCATCAAAATTGGCTTTGAGGTATTCAAGAAGAACCGGTGTGGCAAAGAGGTTGTCCACAGGAATATTGAAAAACCCCTGTATCTGGCCGGCATGCAAATCCATTGTGATGAGTCTGTGCGCCCCTGCGACGGTCATCAGGTCCGCAACCAGTTTGGCACTGATGGGAACCCGGGGGGCGACTTTCCTGTCCTGGCGCGCATATCCGTAATAAGGCATTACCGCGGTTATTTTTGTCGCCGAAGCCCGTTTAAGAGCGTCTATCATCAGAAGCAGTTCCACAAGGTTGTCATTCACCGGAGAGCATGTTGACTGAATGACAAAAACGTCTTTCAACCTTACATTATCCTTAATTTCAATCTGCACCTCCCCGTCACTGAAGGTCTTTACCTCGGCACTGCCAAGGGGCATTTTAAGATATTGGCATATCTTTTCTGCAAGTTCAGGATTTGAATTTCCTGAAAATATGGCAAGATCATTTGACATACAATTTAAGTACCGTTAAATATTGTAGTTAATCGTCAGCGTCCAATCTTCAATCGAAAATCCGTTGGCTGGGGCGGGAGGATTCGAACCTCCGAGTGCATGAACCAAAATCATGTGTCTTACCACTTGACGACGCCCCAAGATTAAATAATGCAATTTTCTGATTATCAGACTCCGAAACAATAATCATATATAATAAGGATGGCAAATTTCCATTCTGATGTTGATCGATCAGATTTGTTTCAAATTTCAAATCCCGGTTTCATTACTGTTTTTTTTTCAAATTATCATGTCAGCAAGATAAACTTTCCACTTGTCATATTGTGAAAGGGTCTCTCTTGCACTTCTGGCCCTGTCAGAGTCTGAAAAAAGGCCGAAAACAGCAGACCCGCTTCCTGACATCAGTGCCCCTTCTGCCCCGTGGTTCAGAAGCAATGTTTTTATTGCCTGAATTTCCGGGTATTTCAATGTGACAACCGTCTCAAGATCATTGCACATAAGCCCCACATCAAAGATGCTATCCTTAAAACAAATGTTTATAATTTTTTTTTTGCATCTTGTCAATCTTAAATTGAAATTTTTATAAACGTATGCTGTTGACACACTGAACCCGGGGAAAATCAGTAAAACTTTAAAAGGCTTAAGCTTTTTACAAATTTCCAATTTTTCCCCGATGCCGGTAGCGATTGCCGGTTTCTGAAAAATAAAAAAAGGCACATCTGCACCCAATGAAAGGCCCATGACCATCAGTTCTTCACGGGAAAAGGGGCTGTCATAGTGACAATTCAATCCTGACAGAACAGCAGCCGCATCACTGCTGCCGCCCCCAAGCCCGGCCCCTGCAGGTATTTTTTTATCTATGAAAATTTTTACCCCCTCATATATATTTAAGCTTTTAAAAAAAAGACTTGCGGCCCTGTGAGCCAGATTTGTTTCGTCTTCCGGGATGTCCGGATCCGAACAGGAAACGGTTGTTTTTTCGGCTCCGAAGGTCATGGAAATCGTATCGTGGAGACTGACAGCACACATAAGTGTGACCAAATTATGATAGCCATCCGGTCGTTTGCCGGTAATTTGTAAAAATAAGTTTATTTTTGCAGGAGCTGATAACTGTTCTTTCATAAAAATAAAACCTGAACTGGGGCGCAAGCAAGTTCGGCACTGGTTCGTTCAATGGGAAATGTTGTAAAATCGGAGTGCCCGGCTATGCCAAAAATCCGCCAACATACCGGTTTTCCAAACAAATCCGGCTGATTCCCCTGAAAAATCCCATTGAACGGAACCAGTGCCTGTTGTCGGGGTGAAAAACTTTTCGATCTGAGTTTCATGTTCCGATTGTGACAGGTCATTTGATCAATCCTTGGGAAGCAGCATGTTCTGCTGCTGCTTTTGTATCCTGAACAAGCAGCATCTCTGTCCCTTGGCTGCTGACATTTTCAGCAATCTTTTTCACCACATTGTCCCGCTCCTTTGAAGTGACATCCCGGATATAAATGGCTCGGAACCGCCCAGGAAAATCTTTGACAGCCTGATCATAGATTTCCGGATCATGCTCTCCGCTGTCGCCGATCAGGACAAAAGGAAGGTCCGGATAGGTGGTCAGCAAACGGTGAATCTGCCTTTTTTTATGCGTATCGTCCTTTATGAATTTGTCCTCATCCAATCCGAAATCCCTGAGAAGCAAGGGACTTTCGGGGATGTTGTTGAGCTTCATGAAATTTGTCAGGAAATCATACAGATTCCAAGGGCTGTTTGACAGGTAAAAAATCGGATTAAACGGTTTATCCGATGTTCCCTTCTGAAGCGCCTGGTAAAATTCCCCAACCCCGTCAAAGGGCAGGCGCGTCATTGCATTTTCCAGAAAAGTGTTCCGCGCCATTTCCAGCAGATCTGCCGCACCTGTCTTTATGATGGTGTCGTCTATATCACTGATGACACCGAACTCGGCTTTTTCCGGCGGTATCAGTATCTGTCCTGCCGCGTCCGCCTTTTGTTCATGCTTCAGGAGTTCCAAATGCACTTCATGCCATATGCGATTTGTTTCAGGAGGATGGGGCAGACGGAGACTTGTCTCAAAATAGCCTTCCTCGTCTGTGGTGAGATTTTGTTTCACGTCCCCGAACTCAAGGTGAATATCAACACCCGGAACCTCGTCGCTTTCAAAGCGTTTATACATTCTTAAAATATTGTCCCAAGTGGTATCCTTGTCCGCAGCAGGCCTGATGCCTTTGTCTTTTAACACCCTGCCCCTGATCCAGATTTCGTCGGATGTCCCGTATCCCATGTACGGCACAATCTGAATCGGCTTTGAACTGCCCAGACGCTTCTCCAAATCGTATTTGAGTTTGTCAAATTTTTCTTCTGCCTTATGTCCGAACTGGGTAAAGGCTTTTTTCCAATTTGCCATTTTTGTCTCCTTATACAGTCTCTATTTTTTTTACACGCATGTCCTTATCTGCCTGTCCAAGAAGCCACATCAACGGCTCTGTGACCCGGTAAGGCTGGAATGGCTGTTTGGTGTTGTCTGGAAGGTGGCCTAAGGCACTGCATGTAAAAAAACGATATGTTTTAAATTTATGTTTAAGTTTTCGGAGAAAATTGCCAAGCTCCCACTCCATAAAAAGTTCTTCACAAAGTCTGTTTACCGCTTCCTCCATTGACTTTATTTTCGGGTCTTTTATCATAAGGCTTTTCGCTGCGCTTTCGCCTATCCGATATTTGAGATCAAAGGCATCAATCTTATTTATCACAAAGGCACAAGGTTTGTTGATTTGCTGATCTCGTCTGATCTTATGATTTTTCTCAAGATTGATGAGCATGGTGTCAAAACAGTCCTCCAGCATAAGATCGCTCGGCTTGATCTGGGTGCCGTAAAGCTTGAGATTACTCTCATATTCATACAGAAGTTCGGGAATTGAGAACGGGTCAATAATGAAAAGGAAGCCGTGAAGATACCCATAAAACTTGTGGCTCACAAGATCGTCGCTGTTTTGAAATGATTCTCCTGCTGAATCATAAAGATATACGATTTTCTCAGGCGACCATCGGCTGCTGCCGACAAAAAAGTTGAAAGCCACTGGGGTAAGTTCCACGGTTTTGGCCGGCACGACACCCTGATTAAAGTTTTGCAGCACTCTCTCGTATATATCCTCATTTTGCTGATTCAGGAAACGAATTTTCCATGAATATTTGGGAGCTGTCGTCTCAATCAGGTCGTGAGTGGCAGCAAAGAGAACGCATGTCTTACCTACAGAGGGGCCTCCGATTACAGGAATACATATCGGTTTGGTCTCCTGCGTCTCTATTGTCCTTGAACAGCGGGGGATCGGGCATCTGGCCTCGAATTTGTTCCTGCCGTTGAAAAATGCGGTCGGCAGTTCATGACCGCATTGACATGTTCGTTTCAGAATGCCGTAGCTGCTTGGAATAAGACGAGTATGGACAATTTTGCAGTTGGGACATAGGTAATACGGCAAATCGTATTTTTCATGACAGAATGGGCAGACGACAAAAATGCCTCGGAAAAACATATATATCCTCTCAATCAGCCAGAGAAACGAAAAGGAAATATAGATGAGGGAAAAAAAGATTGCGAGAATTACAATATGAATGGCACTGAGTATCAGAAACCATGCTGTTCCGAATACAACGACCGACAGAGCGGCAAATGCCGTAGCTACTGCCCCTAACATATAAAGCCCGCCTTCATTCCAAAATTTCACGGTCTTTTTCCAGTAATTTCCAGCTGAATCCCAGTTCATGAACCAACTGTCTTTAATCGTGTTGCCAAGGTCTCTGTAGCCTTTGCCAAAAAAATAACTCTTGATTGCAGGTTGTATATTTGAGTTCGCCATAGCAAATATCTGCCTCCTTGCATATTGATGTTGAATCAAATCTCAAATTCGTTCCGGTTTCACATTGTTCCTGAAAGAGATCACATAGTTGTAAATCGCATTACCACCCCCGATTAAAACTCCTATGCATATAGCTATGAAAGTTACCATCAATGCCGTTTTCGCAAAGGGAATTATGATGTTGATAATAAGCCATTTCACAACAGCCCAGACAATGCATAGAAGAATAATCGCACCAATCACTTGTGCCATAGCCTGCCTCCGAAATCAGATATGTTCTGGTTTCACATTATTTTTAAAAGAGATCGAATAGTTATGAATTGCTTTTCCGCCACCAATCAAAATTCCTATTCCCATGGTAGGCATTAACACATAAGTGATAAACAAAAGAACTATATAAAGAACAATGCCAATAAGGAAAAGGGAAACAATTATTCCGCCCAATGTATCATCATCCATTGAACAATCCTCCTGTTTTATTAGTTTTACTTCGTTTCTCGACAGTCGTAAGCCCTTATAACATGCTGAAATTAATGACGCTGACATTTTCCGGATCAGCGGGTTCCATTGAACAATCTCAGCATGTTGAGAGGCTGGTTTCAACTTTTCACTGTCAAGTTCGTTTCATACTCCTATTTAAGAAGTTTTTGATGCGAACTTTGAATGATTTATCATGTCTTTCCTTTGCTTCCTTAAGCAATTTTATCCATTCATCCAAGATTTCTTTTTTCTGGCACTTCTTATCTGCTTTTATCAAAGTACCCAGCTTTTTTTTCTCTGGTCCCGATAACTTTATAAGCACGTCAACCATATCGTGCCACATATAACCGTATAATTGTTTAATAGACGGATTTTCCTCATTCGGCATCAGAGAAAGATAATATACTATAAAATGAACAAAACCTTCTCTTCCGCTTTTCTTATTCTTTTTCAGAATTTTAGAAAGGTTTGTCATGTAATTTGATTTAAGTTCCGGCTCCAGCCCAGAAACTGCCAAAAAGTTCAAAACCCTGCCATGATCCTCTGGCGAAGATGCAATGGAAAGCAACTTAGGCAGAATCCACTTCAGATATTTTTTATATCTTTTGCCAAGCATGCCTTCTAAATCCGGTGGAGCAGAACCGAACAGTTCAACTATTGGCTTATCGCACTCGTAAATATTCATCCCCAGTCTGATCAGCCCTGTCATATCAGGCAATGTTCTGACTTTTCTTTGTCGCTTAATTTCTGATATGAATAATATTTCTTCTACAAGTTTTTGAGAAGGATGAGATACAGGAAGTCCTTGTTCAAATCCTTCTACAATTCGGGTCAGCAAAGCGTCATTGTTTATCTCAGAAGCATGCTCAAGAATTTTGGAGCATTCTCCGATAAACTGCCTGTCTTTCAGATATTCTATATAATTTTCTGCAGCAACAGTAAAATACCTGTCGCGATAATCAGATATCTCAGAAAAGATTGCGTCGTAATAGGACCAGAAAAATTCCATTTTATTTTCAGACAGTGTAAGTAAAAAAAGAAACTCGTCATAGATAAAAGAGTCATGTCCCATTTCAATAATCCGAATACGGACCATGACTGCCCAATCACTCTTCTTTGATTTTAATGCCTTGCTGAAACTTCTTAACAAAGCGTCGCGTGATTCACCTCGTTCCGCTGTATGCGTGATTCCTAATACGATTAACTGTGCAAAGAAATTATGATCTTTGTTGGTCTTCTCAAGGGCCATGCTTAAATTGTTCTCAGAACGGATCAGTAAAGCGAAACAGGTTTGGAGAAAGGAAATAAATTCATGGTTTTCGGCAGCCTGTTCCCATGTATATCCCAAATCAGTCAGGTTATTCACCATTAGGATGAAATAAATTCCCGAATGCTCCGGCACATCATCATTTGAAAGTAAGTCTGATAATTCTCTCAGTAATTCAGGATCTGTCAGACAGCGTAGCAAGTCCTCACGATGCTGCCTGTTCAAAAGTATGACATCATTATTAAATTCGATAATCTGTTTTTTGTCTGTTTGCTCATGCTCAATGATCATAAGGCGCAATGAATGAAAGAAAAAATTATATGCGTTGTCATAATGGGAGGGTACGCCTGTTTCCCTTGCCACTCTGAACAAAAATTCGGTAACAACCTGCGCTGCTCCAATATCTGCACTGCCGCTTATCTTCTCAGTGATCTCATTGATTCTTTCTGACAAATGCCCAAGCACTTCAGCCGGAGCGTATGTATTGGCAAACTGAATCGCAGAGATCAGGTTCTCATAACTCATATCAGCAATGCCGGTTCCTGAAATGGTAAACAAATCATGAGCGGCATCCATTTCAGCATTAATTACATCATAACTGAACTGATCTATAAAATCGTGAAATGCGATCAGATTATCTCTTGATATGGAGTAACCGATATCAACGACCTGATTAAACTTATAGACACCTTCCATTTCACTGCTTTCACCCTGAACAAAGTCAAACAGAGAATACTGAAAGTTGCGTTGGGTTTCAGTAAATGCGAAACGCCCTCCATTGCGGGGTGTTGAACAAATCAGAGCATTCATACCTTCCGGATCATAAGTATAGGTTGTGAATGTCAGCGTATGGGCCAATCTTACCGGAAAAGCCATCTGGATCGCTCCGATCCAATATGGAATATTTTCCTGTTCATCACAGAGAATCAGACGTCGGTGGGATTGCTCATAGCTGAGTATTGCTGTGAGCATATCTTTCAGGTTCTCAATACCATACTCCTCAATAAAGTCCGTGATTACATTAACGTCTAAATTTCCATTTGGAGATATGTCTTTTAGATCAATGGGTAAAAGGGGAGAAGGAGCATCATCTGTGTCAGCTTCATCTTGGGTTAACCGATCTCTGAACACGGGTGATCCATATAACTGAATCGGATAAAACGGCCAGTATCCATTTTCGAGAATTAATGCATGACAAAAATAGTTGCCATAGCGTCCTGAGTAATCCTGACCCACATATTTTGACTGACACACACCGTACCGTCCGCTTTTCAGGCGAAAGAATACAAAGGATACAGGGAAAAGAAGTTCGATTTGCTCCGGGTCTGGCTGTGAAGGAAGATCATTCGGAGGCACATATACCCCATAACGCTCGATCTCCTTGCGCTCATCTTCAGTAATCCCTTCAGACATGGCATAAGCCTGAAAGCCGGGACCTGATGAAAGCCCTTTTCTGCAGGACGTATAATATAACTGATAAGTTTTCATTCTGTTCTTACCTTTTCCGCCAGAGAGTATTCAAAAACTGAATCGTCCCCTTTAGCCATTCCAGAAGGGATTTCCTGTTATCCTTCACAAGTTTGTGTTTCCAAAGCAGCCAGAGAAAAGGATCTTCAACACGGCGAGGTCTGAGCTTGCTGATCTTCTGACTCCCATGGGGGTTGCATCCCAATGAGGTCAGTCCAAAGAACGCATGTTCCTTAAAGTTATGTTTAAGCTGCTGAACGAGATAATCGCCTGACCATTCTTTAAGCAGGGATTCCATCTCGCTGTTCACATCTTCAAAGTCTCCGATATCAAAAAGATTGGTATGCCTGCTCGGATAATTGAGACAGGTTGACGGATCAAGCATCGAATCAAGGGCATCAATCTTGGAAAAGGCCACAGCCACAGGAATACCTATCCGTTGGTCTGCTTTCAGATTGTTGGTCTTGCGGATAAGATTTGCCGTTCTTGCAAGCAGATCCTCCGCTTCGGTATTTTCGTTGGGCAACGGAGTGCCCGCCAAATTCGCTCTTACATCAGGCAATTGAAGAGGGTCCAACAGGAAAATGATTCCCGATGAATTACAGATGTATCTGTTTTCTGTTGCCATCGTATTTTCATCATCCAAATCCTCACCAGCCGTATCAAAGAACACAATGGTAACTGCATGGCGAACTTTGATTTTTCCGAACAATCCCCTGCCCATAAATGAAAGCGTGTATATGAGCGGGATACGGACACTGAAATCAGTTCTGGCAGATCGTGTCGCCTGTATGATCTCCTTTTTTCGGAAGATCGGATTATGGAAATCACTACGATAACGTTTCATCGTACCATCATTGAGAGGTTGGAGATTGCAGTCATAACCCGCCCCGATCTCATTCATAATTTTGTGGAGAAGGACTGATATATAGTGGCTTTTTCCTGCCTCCTTTGCGCCGATGACCGAGAAAATCAGATCTTTGAAATCGCCTGTGGTATAAGGCAGTTCAGAATGGCAGTCAGGGCAGACACGCTCTGATGTTTTTTCATTACAATTGGAACAAATTGCCTCTTTCGGCATTTTTAACAAGCTGATCACTCTCTTAAAAATATTAGTCGGTCGGGAGATTTGGACTATCCTTCGCTTCATCTGAGCAGGAATTCCCCTGAAATCCGACCATGCCTGATCCGGTTCCGGTGGGCATCTTTTGGGGTCGCTGGCGCAACGAAACTCTACATCATAGAGGCTGTTCCGGCTGAAGCAGAAAGGGCAAATATAATGTCGTCTGAATTTCATGATTTTGTTTCCTTATGTTTTTCAGATCGGATATAACGGATCATAAAATAAGATTCAGATAAAAATCTGTCTCTGTCAGTATTCAGAATAATCGAAGTTTCTCTTTGCCTCGTGACATAAGACGATATTTCTGCAATTGGTTATCATCCACAAAAAACAGCTTGGCATAAGTGTTCCTGGCTAATTCACGAGTTGATATTTCAATAGCTGTCGGTTCTGTTCTGATTACAGTTCCTTTCTTGACAGTGCAGACAACATTACCATCAGACTTTCTAAGCGGCAGATTACCAATTTTTTTAACAAGAATTGCTTCCGGTATTCTGATTTTGGAGGCATTGCCGCCTGTCAGAACAAGTGATGAAGATTTTATTTTTCCCAAAAGATTTTTAGCTATCTGTACTTCATAGAAAATTTCCTGAACTTCGGCGTTTGAAACCAGAGACTGCCGGCCTGTCGAACATAAGGTTTGGCTTCCTTCATCAGCCATCACAAACACCGTAAAATAATGGTCCTTTTTTTCCGGTTTCCTTATCACAAAACCTGACTCTTTGTCATACTGCTTTTTGGTAAAAAGTGTACTCATTGCTGAAGTATCGTCTGAGGTCTGAGGATAATCATGGTATTTGTAAGCGACCAGGACTTTTTGGGAGCCTGCTGGCCAATCCCATTCGAGATAAATCTTTCCCGAACTGATCTCTCCTCTTAAATTCTTAATATCATCAATGGAGGTGACGGTTTTGGATTCTCCTGCCACCGCAATATCGCCTTCCACAGTAACTGGCAAGACATGAATGGCACCCTGAAAATTTACATGCCATTGAGCATTTCCCATGCGTTGAACCGGAATCTGGGTTCCCAGTTCTGAAATCTGATTTTTGGAAAAGCTTGTACCCGTGGAAAAGGGAAAAGGGTGTTTGGAAAAGAACAGCAGCACCGTTCCTTTCGCAGGATGCAACCATCTGAAGTCAAGATTTTTTCCAATCTTCTGTATCTTCAGATCATTTATCGGTTCCGGAGGTCTTATGGGCCTGGACTGGCAGGTCATACCTGGGGACAGGCATTTTTTTCCTTTTTCATCCTGAAAAATGACCGCCATAAAATAACTGTAAAGCATGTCATTAATCAGACCGGCATCTGTGAAACCGTCAATTCGTACCCCTGAGAGTCTCTGACCGTCACCCGGTTTAAGAGGAACACCACCCTTCTTTCTCCAGACCTCGACTTCCCTTGCTCTGGCCGGCACTTTCCATGAAAAGTTCAGACAGGAATCTCCTGGGATGATCTGAAGGTTTTCAATCTCAGCCATCCGCATCAGCGGACCTGCAATCGCCCCATGCCGGGAGGCCACTTCACCCCGGACAGAAAACACCGCATAGTAATAGAACTGGCCTGGCTCGGCTTTTGGGTCATCCAAAACTGTGTGGAGGGTTTCAGCCAGAATATCTCCATCACTGCTGTTGACAGGCTGACTCCCTGTTTTACGGAGAACACGATAAACAATGTCACCTCTTGATTTACTGGGTGCCCACTCAAGGGTGATGGTTTGATGTAAAGTGCTGGTATTAAGCCTGCCTGGCGGATCAGGAGGGAGTTTTGCCATCCCCTCAATGGCTTCCTGGCAATCTTTACATTCAGTAATGGCTGTTGAATACGCATCAATGATTTTATCTCCGTCAGTGGCTGTCTTTGCTTTTTTTACCCATGATTCAGCCGCGGCAATCTTCTGATTTATTTTCTTTCCAAGAGACAACTCAGGATGAGACTGATCCAGATTCCTGAGTTTGGCCAAAGCCTGTCGGGACTGATAGAACAGGCGGTTGTTTATCAGGCTGTGAATTTTCTGAACAACCTGCTCCACAGCATGTTTCTGGGATCGTATATGCAGTATTGAGTTAGTTATTTCCGGATGGTCAGGCCAAAAAACCCCTGCTTGTTGAAATAAACTGATCGCTGCATCCAGGTCTTTTTGGGCCAAAGCCACCTTTCCCTTCTCTATCAGTCGGGTGGCATTAGGCATATCTCCGATATGAAAACCGCATTTATTGCAGACATGAGCAGTGGAAGGGCTTGTGTGTTTACATTTGGGGCATTTCACAATAAGCGGATGACCGCAGTCGGAACAATTGGATGAACCTGAAAGATTCATTATGCCGCAGACACCACACTGTCTCATCTCATCTATGGAGAGTTTGGCTGGAATATTGACAGCCCACTTTTTTCCGTTACAGTATTCCTTTATATATTCATCGGCCTCATCCTTTTTCATCCTTAAACTTAAAGCCTTTTTCATAAGCGCGTCATACACTTGGGCAGCAATGTGCTTATCCGCCGATCCCGCTGTGTCAATAGCTTCATCTAAGGCTGCCATAAGTGCCTGGGCCAAGGTGGCGTCATAAGCATCCCGCATCCCTTTGGAATTGAAAATATTCAGGCAATGTCCAATCAATTCTCCGCTTGCTGTAATAGCCGCATCTTTGTGAGAGACTTTTCTGATTTCCGCATCTTTGTCTTTGGTACGATTCTGAAGCGCTTTCAGGCTTGAAGTCGGCGAACGCTCGATAAAATCATATAATGATGATTTTCCAAGAATCTGAAGTGCGTCTGCAATCTTTCTGGCAGTTGTTTTGTCAAGCGTCTTTCTTCCCTGTTTCTGCTTCTTGTCTTTGGCAATTGGGACTTTTATTCTTTTCCGAATATCAGGTTCGGGAATTTTTGGAAATTTTTTGGCAAGCCTTGAAATTTCCTTTTCGGAAATGCTCCCTTTTGAAGAGAGAATTTTAATGGCATCATCAAGAGCTTTGTATTTCTCCTTCTCAATTTGCGCTGAAAGGACTTTTGCTTCATTTACTTCAGCCCTCCTTAAATTGTCATCAGCCATCACTCTTTTTATGTCAGAGATAAAGCCGAGATATAATTGCGCCTTCCGTCCTTTGCTCGGATGATTGCGAAGTCTTGACCATTCAGCCTGTTTCTTTTTGATGGCCGCTTCTATCTTAGTGCAGTTGCTCTCATCAACCGGGAGTTCAAGCAGGATGTAATAATTTTCTCTTTCCATAGTTCAAATCCACATCATCTGAAAAACAGCTCAGGAATAATCTGATTTAAAATAACCTCCTAAGTTTACCAGATTCAGTAAGTTCCTGAGCAATTGTACTGAAAGTTTCAGTCAATTCGTTTAAATTTGTAAAAAAACTGTTTTGGTCTGAAGAAGATATCTGGCGTAAAAAATCTCTGTCAGCGTGTCCGAATCCGATTCCTATAATTTCTGTCTCAGCTTTATGGCATCTTTTCGCTCGCTTGACAGCATAGGGTTGATTTCTCCAAACTCCGTCTGCCAAGACGATTCCATAGCGTAACCCGGATCTGCGATATAAAAGATTATATATCTCGTCAAACGGGTGGGCATCATTGCCGTAGCCAGTACGACCTATAGTAAGTCCTTTAACAGACTTGGCTATCTTCTTGGCATTCTGACAGGCTTTCAGGTCAACAAAAACTTCGTCAGAAAAAGAGATAAGCCCGATGGATGTATTGGTCAGATCACACTGACTGACAAAAGCATGGGCAGCTTTTTTGGCTTCTGTCAGAGGTTGTCCGTTCATACTTCCAGACAAGTCGAAAGCTAAATAAACAAAGAGATGCTCTCTGACTTCCTCTTGAACCGGAGGCATGGCAAAACGATCAGGTATGTCTTCAGGCAAAGGTTCAACAGAAAGCATGAGAGGCTTTTTACTATTTCGTTCTTTAGCAGAAACATTAACCACTCCGTTTTTGTTATAAGCATATGATATATCTATTATGGCTTCTTTGCCTGAAATGGAAGGGATATCAGAAAAAACATATTTTCCCAGATAAGTACATCCCATCGGATCATCAGATTCTCCCTGTGTCATATATACTTCAAGTTTGCTGTCACCTCTGCGGCTGACGCTAAGTTTATAAGGTCTGGTTTGAAGAGCAGGAATGGCTAAATTTTTTTGGATGATGATACTGTTGATGTATTTTGTGTTATCTTCATTAACAGCAATCAGGCCTAAACTGTGACTCATAACATCTTGAATTTTCTTTGTAGCGGACAACAGGAAAAGTGATGAAGAAGTTTTGCTGTCTATCTGAGCCTGAACTGCTGCTCCAATCGCCACAGCTTCATCAACATTGACACCGGATATCGGTTTTTTGCCCGACATTCTCTCCACATAATCCCACACCATCGGCATACGGGTGGAGCCTCCGACCAGAAGCACACCACTCAGTTCTTTCCATTTCAACCGCGCATCGCTTAAAACCTGCTCTGTCAGGATCTGTGTTCGCTCCATGAGGTCTTTTGTCATTTCCTCGAACATGGATCGGGTAATTTCATAAGCTTCCCTTTCTCCCTGATAAGTGATGGAAACTCTTGTCTTATTCCGGTTGGAGAGTTGTTTTTTTGCATCTTCGCATCGGACCAGAAGGTCATTGAAGGTGATTGAATCATCTAACGGATCAATCCCATGATCATCACGAAAACATTCTCCCAGGTAAGTGGCAATTCGGTCATCCCAATCCTTTCCTCCCAGTTCATGATCTCCATCCGTTCCAATAACTTCAATGGCAGACTTTGTTATCCGGACAATTGTAACATCATAAGTACCCCCTCCCAAATCATAGACAAGTGCTGTCTGACGACTCGAATTTTTGCTTATTCCGTAAGCAAGCGCGGCAGCCGTGGGTTCATTTATAATTCGGAGAACTTTCAGGCCGGCAATCTCACCCGCCTTTATGGTTGCTTCCCGTTGAAAATTATTGAAATAAGCCGGTACTGTGATGACAGCCTGATTCACAGAAGAGCCTAAATCGGATTCAGCATCGTTTTTCAGTTTGCGAAGCAGTATTGCGGACAAATCTGTCGGTGTATAATCCCGACCGCCAAAGTTCAAAAAGAAATGGTGGTCTCCCATGCTTCTTTTAAAGAATGAAGCCACCTCAGATTCACCCAGAGCCTGCATTTCTTTGGCTTCATCTCCGACAATTGATTCTCCTCCTCCGAAATAGATGACAGAAGGTGTGAGAGATTTTCCCTGACTGTTCGACAGGATTTTGGGACGGCCTGTTTTATCAACAGTTGCCACACTGGAAAAGGTCGTGCCCAAATCTATTCCAAGACTGTATTTCATAGTTTTTTCTCCGAATCTTATGAAACAACCATGCTTTCTTTTCGAGCCTTTGCCTCTTCAAGTTCTTCTCCTTGGATAACTGAACTTGTTTCAACAGTAACTCCCACCGTTCTGGACTCGGTCACCTCAACAGCCGTCATTTCAAGACGCCCTTCTTCATTCAGCTTGAAGGTTATATCAATAGGTGAACGGGCGGGAAGCCCTGTGGGAAGGTCAAGTACAGCAGTCCCGATTTCCAGAGCCTGATCAGGAGGAATATCAGAATCACTGACTTCGTTTTCCATTATTCTGATATCTGTAGTCTCCTGATCTGCAAGATGAGTACCGAACCTCTTTGTGATATCAGCAGGGACAGCTGCATTTTTCAATATGAGATTGATAACAATTTCATTTTCCTCCGGGGTAATCGCCACAACGCCAAAACTTTTGCTCGTCACATTTTTGATGCTGACTCTTGACTGCTTCACCGCAGCAAGGGTAAATCCCATATCATCTGCCAGCTGTTGCGCCTCCTGTTCCGAGACATCATCAGGAATATCTTCCGGTCTGCTCTGAATTTCCTCTACGGTTTTACCTGTTGACTCTGCAATACGGTGGACAAGTTCATCATCAACCGCCAGTTTCCACCCAAAAAAAGCCGCACCTTTGGCTACCGCTTCATCCGGGTCAAAAACAATTGGTACAACGGAAAATTCCTCTGCCACCCGGTCTGCTATCTGCGGCATTTTAACGGAACCGCCCACCAACAGTATTTCATCAAAAGCATCATAACCCTTTTTCCGGGCTTCGCCAAGCATTTCATGAGTCAGGCTGATTGTTCTCTCAAGCAGATTCCGGGTCAGTTCATCGAATTTTTCCCGGGTCAGTTCGACTTTTGCCCTCTCGCCGCCATGCGTGACAGGTATGCCGGTCTTATCTCTGTTGGTGAGGCTCATCTTGGCATTTTCCGCCCTCTGCTGGAGTTCCTGGCATGTGTCAGAATCTTCCAGGATATCCTCGCTGGTTCCGGTCTGCTCCTGAAACTGCTCCACCAGATACTGAACGACTGTGTCATCCCAATCCTTCCCTCCCAGATTGTGATCGCCGCCAGTGCATACCACTTGGATCAAATCACCGGGCTTTATGTGAATCATGGTAATGTCAAAGGTGCCGCCGCCAAGATCATATACCAATACGACTTTCTCCGCTTCGGATTCGACCGTGCCATAATGGATTGCCGCGGCCGTAGGTTCGTTGATGATCTGACGGACATTAAGCCCGGCGATCTCTCCCGCCAACCTTGTCGCCTCCCGTTCGTTTATGCCGAAATAGGCCGGGCATGTGATCACAACATCCGTTATTTTTTCACCTGTTATCTGCTCGGCATCCCCGACAAGTTTGCGAAGGATGAAACTGGATATTTCTTCAGGCCGGTAATCTTTACCGTTATA
>JAOZLU010000413.1 GCA_029934695.1 Desulfobacterales bacterium
TCAAACATCAAACATCAAACATCAAACATCAAACATCAAACATCAAACATCAAAACATCAGGCATCAATGATCTCACTGCATTTTCTGCAAATCCGCACCTGTTTTCCATCTTCCAACTGCTGCATTCTGATTCGCACGGGCGACACGCATTTGTTGCACATCAACATGACGTTGGACAGTTGAAGCGGAGCCTCACTTTCAATGATTCCGCCCTGCTTGTTTTTGGCATTGGGTTTTGTATGATGCTTTACAATGTTGATGTTTTCTATCAGAACCCGGTTATCCTTTCTGATCACTTTCAGGACCTTGCCAATCTTTCCTCTGTCCCTGCCTGTAATGACCTTTACCCTGTCTTCCTTTTTTATATGGCTTTTTATACGGTCTTTGACTTCTTTTTTATGGCTTCTTTTTTTCATAATCTTCCTTCAAGCGGGAATCTGAGTTTACGAAATCCTGTATTTCTGTCCTAAAACCTGAAACCTACAAAACTTCCGGAGCAAGCGATATGATCTTCATAAATTTCTTGGCCCGCAGTTCTCTTGCCACAGGTCCGAAAATGCGGGTTCCTATGGGTTCACTGCCCGCATTGATCAGAACTGCTGAATTGTCATCAAACCTTATATATGATCCATCCGGCCTTCTGATTCCCTTTTTCGTCCGAACCACAACAGCCTTCAGGACTTCCCCTTTTTTGACTTTGGCATTGGGAATGGCCTCTTTGACGCTCACAACTATGATATCTCCGATGGTTGCATAGCGTCTTCTCGATCCCCCGAGCACTTTTATGCAATACACCACTTTTGCCCCTGAATTGTCTGCCACTGTCAGTCTGGACTCTGCCTGAATCATCTTCTCTTTCCTTATGAACAGTTGCCAGTTTTGTCGTTCCGCTGTCAACTGACCTTTGCGGATAACTGGCAACTGATAATTATACAGCTTTCGTAATCACCTTGTTTACACGCCATTTTTTGGTCTTGCTCAACGGCCTGGTCTCAATAATTGACACCTTGTCTCCGAGCTGGCAGACATTCCCCTGATCGTGTGCTGCGAACTTGGAGCGTTTTCTGATATATTTATGGTAAAACCGATGTTTGACCAGCCTCTCAACTTGGACGATGACAGTTTTATCCATCTTGTCGCTGACAATCATCCCGGTCAGTTGCCGCCTCATTCCTCTTTCTTTCATGATAGCGTTTTCTCCGCCTTCCTTATTGTTCGACACCTTCCCGCATCAATAATCATTTCGGCATTGCATTGGTTCCGACTTATGTTTCCTGCTCCGGTGCCAGTTCAGATTCTCTTATAATGGTTTCTATCCTTGCGATGTCCCGATGAATCTGTTTCAGTTTCTGCGGATTTTCCAATTGTCCGATTCCGTGCTGAAATCGCAGATTGAAAAGCTCCTCTTTAAGATCATTCAGTTTGCGATGCCTTTCATCGGGACTCAGTTCTCTGATTTCGCTCACTTTCATCCCACACGGCTCCTCTCTATAAATTTCGTTTTTACCGGCAACTTATGCGAGGCCAGTCGGAGCGCCTCTCTGGCCAGATCCTTGGGAATGCCCTCCATTTCATAGAGAACTCTCCCCGGGCGTATGACTGCAACCCAGCCTTCGGGCGCGCCTTTTCCTTTTCCCATTCTGACTTCCGCGGGCTTTTTGGTAAATGGCTTGTCCGGGAATATCCGTATCCACATTTTTCCCCCCCTTTTCACATGGCGGGTCATTGCAATACGTGCTGCTTCAATCTGCTTTGAACTTATTTTCCCGCACTCAACTGCCTGCAGGCCGAATTCGCCGAAAGTCAGATGGCTTCCACGTCGCGCCACGCCTCTCATTCTGCCTTTCTGCTGCTTGCGAAATTTCACCTTTTTGGGGCTCAGCATATACTATCTCCTCCTGACCAGTGGACCGTTGCAACAGACAGAACTGCCGTCTTATTTGCCGATTTCAGTCTGATCCTTTTTCAGTATCTCACCTTTGAATATGAACACTTTTACGCCGACGATGCCGTAGGTTGTGCGGGCTTCTATGAATCCGTAGTCTATGTCAGCTCTCAGTGTATGCAGAGGAACCCGGCCCTCATGATACCATTCTGTCCTTGCCATCTCAGCACCGCCCAACCGGCCGGAGCATATAATTTTCACCCCTTTGGCACCGAACCGCATGGCTGATGAGACCCCGCGCTTCATGGCTCGCCGAAAAGCCACTCTTCGCACGATCTGAAGTGCCACATTCTCGGCAACCAGTTGGGCGTCAATTTCCGGCTTCCTGACTTCCTGAATGTCAATGAGAACTTCATGGCCATCTTTATTGAGTTCAGGCATTTTCTCAAGCTGCTTCTTGAGCTGCTCTATTTCTGCCCCTTTTTTCCCGATGACGATTCCCGGTCTGGCTGTATATATCCGGAGCCTGACACGCTTGGACGATCTTTCGATCTCTATCCTCGCTATGCCCGCGTGGTAAAGCTTCTTTTTTATATACTTTCTGATATTATAATCTTCAAGTATATAATTGGCATAATTCTTCCCGGCATACCAGCGTGACTCCCAAGTTTTCACTATTCCCAATCTCAGCCCGATGGGATTTACTTTCTGGCCCAAGCGTTTTCCTCCTTGTTTGCAATTTTACAGTCTGTATGTTGCATGCGCCATTTTGTTATCTTGATTTTCCGGGTCTGCCCGGAGCTGCTGCTTCTGCATTTCTTTCTATGCTTTTGTTCCCTCAGCCAAAATAACCGTAATATGACAGGTCCTTTTCAATATTCGGGTTCCCCTGCCTCGCGCTCTTGCTCTGAACCGTTTCAGCGTGGGACCCTGATCTGCTGTGATGTTACGAATCACCAGTGTGTCCAAGTCAATGTCCGAATTCTGATCCGCATTGGCTACAGCCGACTGAAGAATCTTTCTGACTATGTGTGCTGCTTTCTGCGGCATATATCTGAGCTTGCCCAATCCGTCTTCGACAGTTTCTCCTTTGACGGCATCAACGAGCCTGCGTACCTTCTGAGGAGAGATGCGCATATATTTTGCTACTGCCCTCACTTCCATTATTGCTCTCCCGGATTTTCCGATTTTTTTCCATCAAACATCAAATATCAAACATCAAATGTTATCTCTTCTTCAGTTTCGACTTCTTGTCCCCGGCATGCCCGTAAAATGTCCGGGTCGGCGAAAATTCTCCCAGCTTGTGCCCCACCATATTCTCTGTGACAAATACCGGAACAAATTTTTTCCCATTATGAACGGCCAGCGTGACGCCCACCATTTCGGGAATGACCGTCGAACGCCTGGACCATGTTTTGATAACCCTGTTGCTCCGAGTCTCCTGAGCAGTCATCACTTTTTTTGATAATTTCGGATCAACATACGGACCTTTTTTCAACGACCGTGGCATAGCATCTCCCTATTTGAAACGCAAACTGGAAACTCGGGTTTCAAGCATCCAGCTACTATTTCTTTGTACGCTTTTTGACGATATATTTATCGCTTCTTTTATTTTTGCGGGTTCTGTATCCCTTGGTGGGTACCCCCCACGGTGTGCAGGGATGTCTTCCGCCTGAGGATCGTCCTTCACCGCCGCCCATGGGATGATCAACCGGGTTCATTGCAACTCCCCGAACACTCGGACGTCTGCCAAGCCAGCGGCTGCGGCCTGCCTTACCTATTGATACGTTCTCATGCATCAGATTGCCGAGCTGCCCTATCGTTGCCTTACACGCCAGAAGTACCATGCGGACTTCCCCGGACGGCAACTTTAGCAAAGCATAGCGGTCTTCCTTTGCCATTAACTGTGCATAAGTGCCGGCACTCCTTACAATCTGACCGCCCTTTCCCATATGCAGTTCAATATTGTGTATATGGGTTCCGAGGGGAATATTTTTCAGAGGAAGCGCATTTCCCGGTTTGATGTCTGCTTCCGGCCCTGACATAATCATATCACCAACCGAAAGATGAAGAGGTGCCAATATATACCGCTTGTCACCGTCCACATAGTGCAAAAGTGCAATCCTCGCCGAACGGTTCGGATCATATTCTACGGACGCCACTTTTGCAGGGATTCCTGTCTTATCCCGTTTGAAATCAATAATCCTGTAATGGCGTCTGTGCCCTCCCCCGCGGTGTCTGCATGTGATGCGCCCTTTTGCATTGCGACCGCCTTTTTTCCTGTTGACTCTCAGCAGACGCTTTTCAGGTGTTGTACAGGTGATTTCCTCAAATTCTGAGTATTCCTGAAATCTGCGTCCGGGAGATGTCGGTTTTGTTTTCTTTACTGCCATATATACCCCATCGGGAAATCCGTATGTTGCCATCCGATATTCCATCCTGCTCGACTCGCCAAACCAGAGCCGTTTGTTTCGGATTTCAACATTAAGATTCCATATTTTTTATCTGATCAGGCTCCTTCAAAAAAATCAATGCGCTCACCAGGCATCAGCTTCACGATGGCCTTCTTCCAGTCCCTGCGTTTTCCCAGAATACGCCCTCTCTGCTTGGCTTTGCCTTTGACCTGAATGGTCCGGACCGTTGCCACTCTGACACTGAATATCTTTTCAATGGCCCTTTTGATCTCAACTCTGTTTGCTCTGCGATCAACCTCAAAAGACAACTGATTGAATGTCTCTTTCTGCAAAGTGGTCTTCTCAGTCATCAGCGGCCGTTTGATAATATCATACTGGATCATGCAAGCAGCCTCCTCTCTATCCCGGATATGGAGGATTCAAGCAGAATCAGGTCCTTATATTTGAGTATGTCGTAAACATTCAATCCCTCGCATCTCAGGACCTTGGCCCCGGGAAAATTCCGGGATGACAGCTCAAGGTTTTTATCCTCTTTTTCCGTCACGATCAGTGCGTTCTCCCTGTTTAACGATTTTAACACTTTCAGAAATTCCCTGGTTTTAACCTGGTCCAGTTCAAACTGATCCAGCACGACAATCTCATTTTCCTGAAATTTGCTACTCAAAGCCATTTTAAGGGCCAGGCGTCTTATCTTTTTGGGTACTTTATAAGCATAAGATTTCGGATCAGGCCCGAATACAACTCCCCCGCCCCTAAGCAGGGGAGATTTGATATTGCCCCGACGCGCCCGGCCGGTTCCTTTCTGACGAAACAGCTTCTTTCCGCTGCCTTTGACATCGCTGCGATGCTTTACAGATGCTGTTCCCGATCGTCTGCATGCCAACTGCATTGTTACAACTTCATGCAGCACACTCCCCCTGACCGGAATATTGAACACAGCCTCTGACAGGTCCGCGTGTGAAACTTTTTCTCCCTTGATATTGAGAACATCTGCGACTGCCATTTCCATTTCCTTGTGTCAATTGAAAAGCGAGAAAAAATTTCAATCTCTCTTTCTGAATTTATCTTTTATAAAGGGCAACCAATCCGGATCTGGATCCCGGGACTGCGCCTTTCAGCATGACAAGATTTTCATCCGGCCTGATATCAACTATTTCCACATTCTGAACTGTCGTCTTTGTATTTCCATACTGTCCAGGCATCTTCTTGCCTCTGATAACTTTGGATGGCCATGCGCTGCACCCCACTGATCCCGGTATTCTGTGGCTTTTACTGCCATGTGTCTTCCGACCCCCATGAAATCCATGCCGTTTAATGACACCTGAAAAACCTCGTCCTTTGACAGTGCCTGCAATATCAACGCGTTCACCTATCTTAAACAAACCAGCTGTTATCGTCTGTCCGAGACTGTATTCCCCTGGTTTCTCCACAGAAAACTCCCGCATATATGAAAAACATTTATCCCCGCTCTTTTCAAAATGCCCCTTCAGCGGTTTATTTGTGCGGGAACTTCTTTTTTCCTCAAAACCCAGCTGAAGCGCATTGTATCCGTCTGTCACTTCTGATTTTATCTGAGTTACGACACACGGCCCCGTCTGTATTACCGTTACCGGCACATATTTGCCTTCCGATGAGAACACTCCTGCCATTCCCAACTTTTTTCCTATCATTCCTTTACACATGGCTCTTCTTTCTTTGATGTCTGAAAGTATCAAATATCAAACATCAAACATCAAATTTCTACAACTTTATCTCTACATCCACTCCCGGCGAAAGATCCAGCTTCATCAACGCATCCACTGTCTGCTGGGTAGGTTCCAGTATATCCAAAAGACGTTTATGTGTCCTCATTTCAAACTGTTCTCTGGACTTTTTGTCTATATGGGGAGATCGAAGAACGCAATATTTGTTAATCCTTGTCGGAAGTGGTATCGGCCCGACAACCTTTGCCCCTGTTTTATTGGCCGTGTCAACAATATCTGCTGATGACTGATCCAGAAGCTTGTAGTCATAAGCCTTGAGCCTGATCCTGATTTTGGTATTTGTCATCTTATGTCCGTTATCCGTCTGAGTTTGACAAACTCATCAAACTCATTATTCGATTATCTCGCTCACCACCCCTGCCCCCACGGTTCTTCCGCCTTCCCTGACCGCAAACCTGAGTTCCTTCTCCATTGCTA
>JAOZLU010000999.1 GCA_029934695.1 Desulfobacterales bacterium
GTGGAGGAACGGCTGCGATTGGTACTGTGTCTGTAGATAATCATAAGATTTATAATATTATTAAAGGCGGCCGGGTTGTCTCAGCAACTGCCCTGACAGGCAAACATTAAAGACCTGATTCTTTTTGTTGCGGATGCGTCTCCGCATAAGCAGGGGAAATATCTTCCGGGTTCTCATATTCCGGTTGTGAATGAGGATGCGATTCGTGAGACACAGCCGGATGTTGTGCTGATTCTGCCGTGGAATATCAGAGATGAGATTATGAGCCAGCTTTCATACATCAGACAATGGGATGGAAAGTTTGCAGTGCCGGTGCCGGAGTTGCAGATAATATGTTGTCAGCAGTAAGAGAACTCGGATTTCCAACAGGTTTCCATGCGCCCTTCTGGTTGTTTGATGATGATCTTGCTCTGAAATCCCACCCCGGGTATCGCAGGGCCAAATCCGGCGATGAAAAAGTTGCGGCAGCTCTGGTTTCGGACTTGGGTATAGACTTTATTGTCAGGATTAAGGACAAACTCCCATCCGATGCGATTTTCGTTGCCCCACATGCTTATGAGGCATCGGGAGACAACGCCATACCCCAGGTTTTTGCGGCAGCATGTGCCATGATTGCACAGGGAGATATCGATACTGACATCGTTCAGGTAACCCGGGTGTTTCATACCGGTGCTGATCCGATGGAACGTATGAGCCTGAGGGCGGAGTTTGAAGGAACTGTTACCCCAGGTTCCCGTTACGTTTTGGTGGACGATGTCATAAACATGGGAGTCACCCTCGCGGAGCTTGCGAATCACGTCCGGGGCCGAGGCGGAATTGTGCTTGCAGTTGTCGCCTTAGTCAACGCTGGTCGGATTAAGCGACTGCAGCCGGCCCGGAAAACCATACGCGAACTTGAAAGGAGGCACGGAAATGGAATTGCAGAAATATTCGGAATCGTCCCGGGCGCTCTCACCGCCAACGAGGCAAACTATCTCATTGGTTTCAGATCGACTGATGAGATCAGAAATCGACTCGCTAAGGCGAAGAAAGAAACATATCTCCGATTACGCTCAAAAGGAATTGAAAGACAGAGTTGAAGCCGCCCTTCAGACGATGCAACGAATTCAGACTTCCGGGTGATCAGTGAAAACTGTGGTGTGGTTACAAATAACCAGACCATTATGCGTATGATTTACACCAACAGGGAATGCTTCTTTTGAGCAGAGGGGATAGAGAAGGCGCGCTGAATAGTTTTCTAAAAGCAGTCGATCTGGACCCGAACTTTGCTACAGGTTATCAGAACGCCGGTATACTGTATTTGCAGGCAGGTGAAGCAAACAAAGCTTTCCAATATTTTGTAAAGTCGCTTGAAGTCGCCCCTGGCAACACTTGGTGAAATTCTGGGTACTTATGGATATGGGAGATTATCCTGCCTTTTCAAAAAAAGCCGTGGAAAGTTTGGATGCGGCCATATTCTGCTTTGAACAGGGATTTTATAATTCCTGTGTGAACAGAGCATACTATGCGATGTTTCAGGCTGCTGTGGCAGCCCTTTTCAAGCGGGGTGTCAGGCCGAAATCCAAAAAAACCGGCCATGACCGGGTGCAGTCTGAGTTTTCAAGAATTTTTGTCAGAAAAAGCAGACAGTTTCCGAATTTGAAAGGCTTTCTCAACCGGATGCAGCGATTTTGCATTTTTGGATGGATCAGATAAACCACGAAACACACGAAACACACGAAACACACGGAAGGTG
>JAOZLU010000414.1 GCA_029934695.1 Desulfobacterales bacterium
CATGGCTACATGGCCGGATTTGTATGTTGTAAGGTGGGTTGCGGTTTCGTTTTTTTACTGCGTAAAAAATCGAAATCCTCCACCCACCCTACAAGCCGGAATTTTTATCTGCGCGTATGTCATTTTTATCACAACTGCTTTGCCTGGTCCGAAAGCAGGGATTTGAACCGGTCCAGGCTTACCGGATACGGTTGAATCGGAATTCCCATCCAGTCGGAATATTCCAGAAATTCTTCGGGTTTTTCAGCCATGTACTGATCAATATATCCGATGCCGTCCAGAACGACTGCGCCTCCGGTATGCCGTGGGAAATTCTCATTGGCAACGCCTTTGTCCCATCCTTTGAAAACATCCTCGCGATATTTGATCCACCCGGGTGTCATCCACCAGACGTTCTCACCTCCGGCAATTTCCTGAGCGATTTTTTCCCGTTCCGCATCACTGGCCAGCATGTCCATGCAGTGAGTGGCCTGAATCCTTGCCACTCCGGGTCCCTGTTCCTCAACAATATTCTGCATGGTGCGTGTCGGCTCATCCACATTGACGTAACAGAACTTTCCTCCATAGACCACGAGAACTTTGTCCACTTTTTCCTTTGCTTTGGCAATGCGTTTCACGAGCTGACGTTCCAGTTCGGGAATATCCTGATGAAGTCCAGGCTTTGTGTAGAACAGACTGTGGACATCCAGGAAACCTTCCTTTTTCAAATAGTTCAGTTCCAAACTCATGGTTCCGCAGGCAACAATGGCAATATCTGAAAACGATATATCACTCATTTGAATTCCTCCTCCAAAGACATTAACAGACCTCCGAGCCAAAAAAATGAAAACAGATCAAAACCTCGGAGGTCTTTCTGTCAAACAGTTAATGCTGAAACAATGCGCTTCAGCTCATCAATATCCGATTCATCAGGATGGCCTGCAGCTGACGGGGCATCAGCAAGCCAGACCGGAGGTTCCGGTTTTGCTCTGACTTTTTCAAGAATTTTGGGGGCAACTTCCCCCTGACAGTTATACATGCCGACAACTTTGGCCTCAGGAGCCAAATTCTTTGCATGGTTCATGGCATTTTCCGCATGAACGGATTTTTGGGCGGCTCCGTGCGTGGCAAACAGGAACAAAGACTTTTCTCCGATCTTCTCCAGATATTCTGAGGATTTCGGATCGGGCTTTCCGGCCTTCAGCCAGAATCCCACAGCAACAAAGTCATATCCGTCAGGATCAGGCGCATCGCTTATCGCATAAATCTCCTTTTCTCCTGTCAGTGTTTCAAACACAGCATCTGCCATTTTCTTAGTGTTCCCTGTCTGACTTGAATAAACAACCAATGATTTCATCTGCATTCTCCTTATTTATTTTTAGACTCTATCCATAATCTGATGCTTCCAATATCAACAGACCTCCGAGGTCTTTAAAACCTCGGAGGTCTTTGAAACCTCGGAGGTCTTTGAAAACTTATATCATTTTATATTGGTATATCCCTTTTTTGCCACCAGACCGGCGGCTTTCGGAGCCATGAATCACTTGCGTCCCAGACAGTATGCAACAATCAGAGTATCCTTATCTTTCGGAAGCTTATCCGTGGTTGATACCGTGTGAAGGGGAATACTCACCGAACCAGGGATATGTTTCTGGTTAAATTCTATGTCGCTCAGAGGATTGAGCAGCATAATTTTCTCCCCGGCATCCAGTCTGCTTTTGAGCTCCTTTGCGGAAATCTCCGGGAAATCAGCAGCCATAGCACTTGGAGCAATCATCCCCATCAGACAAAGCACCGTGCAGATGGGGGTGCCGTTATGGATTGCTATTTTTCCTTTCATATATTTTCCCTCTCACAATTAGTTATTTGGGGTGTGTCCCACGCCTGTCATTCTTGGCAGAATTGAAAAAATGGGCCATTTTTTCAGTTCTGACCTGCGAGGTTTGCAAACCTCGCAGGTCTTTAATAAACTTCCGCCTAATTTTCCGCTTTCAGATGCATAGGCAATTTTGTAAACCTCCCCCTGCCTGTCTCAATGGGATCGCCCTCATAACCCAAAGCTTTAAAGTCAATATAATTGCCATCTTTCCCTGATTCATCCGCACCGTATTTTTCAAACAAAGCCTGCACGTCTTCATTCCTCTTTGTGACCAGCGACTTGAAATCAACGCCCGGACTTTCCTGATGACATTTTCCGCAGTAAGGGGCCTGGGCAAGAGAGCCATGGCACTGGATACATGAGAGGGCCTGTTCCTTGGGAACAACCTCATGCGTGAGACCCCAGTACATGTTGGTTTCCACAAATTCATATTCCCCGCTGTATTCCAGCCCCGTGAGTTTCATGCCGTCCGCTGATGCCTTGTCCCAGTCCCAGTGCTTCCAGAACCCTTTCCAGATATGCGGCGTGATCAGGTATTTGTTGACCGCGTCACTGATCTGTTTTCCGGCATGTGCCTTGAACGGATATATCCGCGCGGATGCATCGTCAATGCTTCCCATGGGAAGCGTCAGTTCGGTGACACCGTCCTCATTGATACGATCTCCCATCACATAGCGTTTCACAGTGCCGTTATACCATCGGTAGTCAGGCTTTACAGCCTGGTTCCATACAAAGCTTCCCTTCTTCTTCATATAGACAGGCTTTCCATATTTGCCCTTGATCTTTTTGGCTTTTTTTGTTCCGGCCGTGGACCAGTCCCACCAGACTTTGGTGGGTGAGCATTTGGAATAGATGGGGATATGGCAGGTCTGACATGCAATATGTTCTGTGTGCCTGTTCATGTGGTGATCCACCAGACCGGTTCCGATATGGGGCGTATCTGTATGGCAATATTCACAGGAAAGATCCCCCTCTGACACAGGTATGGAAATACTGCGCCCGGAAATCAGATGGTTGCGGGTCTTATGACAGGTCTGACACCTGAAATCCAAACCGCCGCTCTCGATTGACCCCATGTGAACATCGCAGTTCTTGTCAGGATTCTCAAGCTTGGAATTCATATCGCCATGCTTGACCGCATCCCCGCCGCCTCCCATGAAGTGGCAGTTCATGCCGCATGTTGACCGGCTGGGTCTGCCCACGTTCTGAGCAACCTTGAGCAGATCCACATTCTCCTTGGGAAAACCTGCCCCAGGCGGATCCTTCTTGTATGTCTTTGTGGTGTCATGGCATACAAGGCAGTCAATTTTGCTCATGTCCGTGAAATCGAAATTCTTGTCTTTCCATCCGTAACCGATATGACAACTGGTACATCGGGGCCAGTTTCCGCCGCCGACACTGATACAGAAGTTGTTGATGGTGTTGGTGGCTTTTCCCATGTCAATGCGGTTTTCATGTCCTACTGTGTAAGGGGACGGGCCGCTCCAGTTCCAGTGAGATGTTTTAAGAATGGCCTTTCCCTCATTCTCATGACAGGAAAGACAGTTTGCGGTCACGGCCAGGGCATCGGGTTTGCCTTCCAGCTTGACCAGTTTGCTGTGATCCGGAACATTTTTCGGATGACACGCAAGACAGTCGGTGGGCGCACGGGTGTCAAGTGTGCGGACACCCGGTCCTCTTACCATGGCACTGTAGATAATGGGCCCCCGGATGTATGGCACCTGTTCTGCCTCCTTGTGGCAGTCCATGCAAAGACGGTGATACGCGCCTTTCAGACCGGGTATGTCGAGATATTTCGGTTCAAAGGGTGCTTTATGGCAGGATACGCAGTCCGTGGGCAACTGTTTCTTCTCTCTGAGTTTTGCCATGGTAACCGGTTCCCCATACCTGTCTCCGTCCTTTTTCTGTATCTTGTGATGACATAAGGTGCAGTCTTTGAGCACATTGGCATGTTTGCTGTGCATAAAACGCACAGGTTCGTATATGTCGCTGTACTCCTTTATAAGGGAACTGTCCAGTATGCGCAGCTTGGGAGCGTCTGTGATGGACGGTATGACCTGCTCAGAAGCAGACAAAGGCGTTTTCAATGTCTCCGCTCTTGCAGGAGAATGGAAAGCCACTGTTGCTGCCAGGACAAAGAAAGCCAGAACCATCGGCGACATTTTTTCCGGATGCGCGCCAAGCACGGGGAATATGAAAACAAAAACCCTGTAAACAAACATAAGTGTGGCAATGAGTCCCACTGTGATAAATATCTCACCCACCGCGGGAAAATAGGATTCGATAATATAGGGCGGCGTGTAGCTGACCACAAAGACGTTGATCCGGTTCAGCAGAATGCCGATAACAAAGAGCGTCGAGGCAAAAAACAGCCATCCCGGTGATCTTCTCACCTTGGGGGACAGCAGGAGGACAAAGGGAAGGATGACACAGACGATGACCTCAACGAGAAAAGAATTGGTCTGATAGGTGCCGTCCAAAAGATAGATGTATGTTTCCCGGGCAAACATGTCCCCCAGCTTGAAAGCCATATATAGTCCGATAAGAACCGGGATGAACTTGGCAAGCGGTGTGAGCACATTCATCTCGGGCTCACGGCCAAAGGACTTGGACACAATAATAGATTCAAATATCACCATGGGATATCCTGCGGCAAATGCGGAAAGAAGAAACAGAAGCGGCAGGATGGGTGTGTACCACAGGGGATGAACCTTGTACGGCGCAATCAGCATGAGTGATCCCAGGCTGGACTGGTGCAGGCATGAAAGCACAATGCCGGCGATGATAAAAAACCACATCACTTTGCCGAGAATCCTGTCGGCAATTCCGAGAAGAGATTCAATGAGGTTGTTGAGTCCTGCGAGAGGACCCGGAAGATTCACCTTTCCCTTGAAACGCTCCACCGCGATGGGGATGAATTCGATATAGAGAACATGCAGGTAAATCATTACGCATATGGCAACTTCAAAAAGAACCGAATTGCCATTGTGATTGAATATCGGGCTGGTAATGTTCCAGTATCTGCCGATATCGATCAGGAGCCCCAATACTACAAAGGTGTATCCCAGCATTGCTGTGAGAAGCGCTGGACGGATCACGACATGATACTGTTCCCGGTTCAGGACATACGCTATAAGACCGGTGGTAAATCCTCCGGCAGCCAGGGCCACTCCCGAAGCCACGTCAACAGCAACCCAGATTCCCCAGGGATACTGGTTGTTGAGATTGGCAACCGAGGCAATGCCGAATATGAATCGCGATGCGGCAAAAGCAAGGCCGATGGCAATGAAAGACAGCAGTACCATGACACCGGGTGTCAAAAATTTCTCCTGAACAGGTGCCGCTTGTTCGTGGGCAGTCATTATTTGTCTCCTTTTTCTGATGTGCTCTTTTCAGGCTCTTTCTGCTCCTTCTGATAAAAGTTCGAGAATCCCATAATGCCGCCAATGACCGCGAACAGGCCGATGGGGGCTGCAAAAAACTGGAACAGACCGTGCTGAATGGCCTCGGTCAGTCTCGGAGGCGCTTCTTTTCCCAGTTTTGGGAAACCTATGTTTTCAAACGGCTCGGACGCGAGATACAGCCAGGATGTCCCGCCGACTTCATATTCCCCGTAAATATGATCAACATATTTGCCGGGATTGTCCTTCATTTTCCTGCGTGCCAGTTTCAAAAGGTCCAACTGCCGGCCAAAGGTCATCACTTCTCTCGGACAGACCTGGGCGCAGGCAGGCAGTCCGCCGTCTTTGACATAGCTGAAGCAGAATGTGCATTTTCTGACCTGCGGCGTGAGGGGGTTGCTGTATTCATATCCCGGAATCTGAAAGGGACAGGCAACCATGCAGTAACGGCAGCCAATGCACTTGGCCACGTCATAAGTCACGGGTCCGTCCGGCTGCTTGGTCAGCGCTCCCACAATGCAGGCTGAAACACAGGACGGATCATTGCAGTGCATACACTGGAACTTCACAAAGGACGGCCGGTTGCGCATTATGAGAGAGCCAATGTTTTCAGGGTAATACTTGTTGACGACTGTGTAGGATGTCTCATCCGGGCGTCTCTCGTTTTCAAGGACAGTCATCTCCTCAAAGGATTCGTCCGGTTTGGCAAGGCTGTGCCGCTTGTTGCATGCCTGCTCACACTTTCTGCATCCGACACACTCGGTTGTATCCACGAGACAGCCATAAGCGTCCGGGGATATTTCGGGCAGCTTGGCAGCCCGTGCAGACTTGTCCTCCTTAATCAGCGAGGAGGCTGCAACTGCTCCTGACAATTTAAGAAAATGCCGACGATCAATCTCCATCGCAATTCCTCCTTTTTTGTTATGTGTTAGAATTTAACCGCGGATATCTGCATAAAGATTTCCGATTTAAAAAATGCCGACGATTAATCTCCATCGCAATTTTTCCTTTCTTGTTATGTGTTAGAATTTATTATGTGTTAGAATTTAACCGCGGATGAACGCGGATATCTGCATAAATATTTCCGATCAAAAAAAATGCCGACGATTAATCTCCATCGCAATTCCTCCCATGAAAGATGAAGGATGAATTATGAACTGCCCTATGTAAAGTCTCAAGTTTCAAGCATCCAACATCAAACATCAAACATC
>JAOZLU010000415.1:0-4771 GCA_029934695.1 Desulfobacterales bacterium
TGAGATACAGTAGCAGAAGTCGATAAATTGTTCAAGTTATTTCTGCCCAGCTACTAGGTGTATTATTATACACATCCGCTATCTCTAAATCAAACCAGGAACTGTATGACCCCGCTAAAATTTTGTCCAGATAAGTCATTGCATATCTGATAAGCTCATCTCTTTGTCTGTCTCGGTCGGCAGAATTAAAAAAGACCTTCTTTTTATTATCTTTTTTGGTATCCAACTCCAGAGCATATTCTGCCGCGACCTTCTCAAACCCCATTTTTTCGAGATATTGTACTGTATCCGACAAATTCATATTTGAGGGAGTCAGGGTGGCTCTTATTTGTATCTTCGACCTCCTATTATCCAGTATTTTCCGGGCTGCGGATGTCACTTTGCTCCATGTGCCAGTGCCATCCTTTTCAATTCTGACGCTGTCATGATACATACTGTCTCCGTCAATGCTCATGAAGATTCCAAAGTTTCTCCCCTCCAAATATTCAATAATGCCGTCATCCAGCAGAGTGCCGTTTGTTTGTATGGAAAAAGTGATCTTCTTATTCTCCGTCTCAGCTCTTTTAAAAGCATATTCGGTGCAAAATTTAAGAATATCAAAGTTTAACAGTGGTTCTCCCCCGTAAAAATCAATTTCCAGATTTTTGCTGTCTTCTGACCTGTTAAACAAAAAATCCACAGCTTTAACAGCGGTATTCTCATCCATTAATTTGGGGCTGCCTGTATATGTACCATAGTGGTTCCAGCAATACTTGCATCTCATGTTACAGTCATTGGCGACATTGATTGTTAATTTGCTGAGAGGAGCCAGCTTTACAGTCTCATTGCCATCCGGCATGTCCGGCAACTCAGGTTTGCCAATACAAATCAGACCTTTTTCCCTGTAATCCTCAAGTTCTTCCAAAGTATCCAGAATATCTTCTTTGGGAAATTTACCGGCAGGAATGCCCGAAAGATCATCTTTGTCGTATTTTTTGATATAATCCAAGAGATTATATGTCGCCTCATCTATGGAAAAAAACTGGGCGCTGTTGACATCATAGAGAATATGTCTTCCGTTTATCTCAAATTTATGAAACTCCCACTTGGAAAAATCATGGCTTTCATCCATTTGTCTCTCCTATATATCAAGTCAGGTGTCAGGATTTAGCAAACCGCAGATGATAAGGTTCCAGGATTCTTTTCCACCCAATGATAACGCATATCTTAGCCAAATTTCTGTAAAGCATGTCAAGCGGTATCTTTTTGGACATTTTCAATATCCGCTTAGGGTGAAAATAAAATCTTTTATACGCATACAGGCACATATCTGTAAAATCCTTAGCAGGCAATCCGCTACAGTTTATTCCGTATGAATGATAGTTGTAGTCAAAAAAGTTATCTGTCGGGACATATCCGTTCTGCAAAGCCAGGGCATAGAGTCCGGTTTTCGGGAAAGGTCTGACCTGGAAAAAATTGGCAAAGTGCAGGTCGCTGTTTCTTGCAAATTTTATTGTTTCAAACATTTCATCCTCTGTTTCCGTGGGAAATCCGAGCATAAAAAAACCGAAATTAATCAGACCTGCTTCTGCGGAAAGAGAAATCGCCTCATTTATCTTTTTCAGGTTGACATTCTTTTTAATCATCTTCTGTAGTCTCTCCGAAGCGGTTTCCACAGCAAATGTGAGGGTATAGGCACCCGCCTCTTCCAGACTCTGTATCACCTCTTTGTCAAGAATATCCCCCCGAAGTCCGTTCGGAAAAGCAATTCGTATATCAAGATTATTCCTGACTATCAGATCACAAATATCTGTGACTCTTTGTTTGTTGATATTAAATATATCATCGTAAATATGGAATTCCTTTACGCCGTGTTTTTCTGTCAGTAATTTTATCTCTTCAAAAACATTCCGTGCGCTTCTCAGGCGGGTCTTTTTTCCGAAAATATTATGACAGTAAATACATTTATACGGACACCCTCTTGAAGTGAATATGGGCGCATAGGTCCCTTCGGCAAGCATGCCCAGCATGTTGTTACTTGCTGAGTACCTTCCAAAGTCAATCATATCCCATGCAGGAAAGGGGAGGCTATTCAGATCGGCGATATACTCGGGGCTGTCATTTATTTTCAGTTCATCATCTTTCATATAGGCAATTCCCGCTATATCCTCCGCAGGCATTTCAGAAACAATTGCATCAGCCAGTGCCGGAAACACCTGCTCACCTTCTCCTATCACTGCATAATCTATATTTTTGTCAGCAAGCACTCTTTCAGGAAAAGCAGTAGGATACGGACCTCCGGCCACCACATTGATTTCAGATGAGAATCTTTTAATGATTTCAGCGATGGCATGCATAAGGTTGGCTTCGTTGGAAATTGTGCTGAGTCCCACTATGCGGGGCTGCAATTTTTTCATATTGGTGATCAGACTTGTTTCCAATTCATAAAAATTTTCAGTCTCCAGCCCTGCGTCAAAAACAGATACCCGATATTTTCCTTCATTTGATGGCATCAGGACTGATGCCAAATATAATATGCCTATCGGGGGAACATAGTATCCGTGGATTTCATCACGGCCGCTATACAGTTCTGAGGTTCGGATTAGCAGAATGTTATACATATCAGTTCCTTCATAAAATTTGGACCACAGTTCGATATTAGCTGATGAAAATGTCGCAAACAGGCTTGCCGATTGCGATCCCGTTTTTGTCCCGTACACAGAAGAGAAATCTGACCACTATAATAAGGAATAAGGAATAAGGAATTTTCCAAAATAAAATACCCGGAATCCAAAAAGCATCTGCATAATAAGGTGGATTCCACTTCGTTGCACCCTGCAACATTTTCCTGAATCGGGGTAATTATTATTTATTTGGAGTTCCCTAATTGGATTTCATGATTTGGGTAAACGTAATTTCAAGCACATTGCGGTCTCTTATCGGAATCCGTTTATGGTCAAAATTAGAATTGCTGGTTAGGTGAAGCTCATTCAGCGATGTAACTATCTGAAATTATATACGAACATTCCCTTGCCCGCTCCTGCCGGATTGCCAAATCCGGCAGGTATGTTTCGGATTTGCCAATCCGAAACAAGCGTGGCTGCTCCCTTGCCGCTCCTGCCGGATTGCCAAATCCGGCAGGTGTGTTTCGGATTTGCCAATCCGAAACGAGCGTGGTGTGGGAGGTGTTTCGGATTTGCCAATCCGAAACGAGCGTGTTCAATTCACCATTCATAATTATCAATTATCCCCCGAAATTCGGGTTGATAAATTCTATGATATCCCCTTCGGACACGATAGCGGAATATTTGTCAGGATACACGAACCGGCCATTATGTTCGGCAATCAGGTTGGAATCTTCCTCTTTGAAGTGGGTGATCAGAAAGGATATGGAAGCGTTCTCCGGAACCTTTTCCTCAAATCCGTTGACTGTGATGCTGATATTTTTACTCGTCACAAGAATCTCCTTTCCCAAGGCTGCAGATTTTGCAGTCGGGGGTTTTTTTCAGTTGAATTTCCCTGAAAATCATGTCGTCAGATTGAATATAAAGCAATCTGTTTTTCAGGGTTCCGTCCATCCCCAAAATGATCTTTATGACCTCCAAACTTTGTAAGGAGGATATCAGTCCGGCCATGGGACCCAGGGCACCCACCTTATTTTTTGGCGGCGAATTCTGAGGAAACAGGCATTCAAAGCAGGGTGTCTGACCCGGGACAAATGTCGTCACCATTCCGTTGAACCCGTCAATCCCTCCGTATATGAAAGGAATACCTTTTGAAATGTGGGCCCTGTTAAGTATTTTCCGGGTCTCCATGTTGTCGGTGGCATCCAGAATTATCCTGCAATCTCCCAGCAGTTCCATAATATTTTCATCCCTGATTTCTTTCTGGACGGCTTGGATCTGACAGAGGGGATTCAGATCCCGAAGTTTTTCCACGGCCGATTCTGTTTTGGGTTTTGAAATATCACCTGTCCGGTGAAGAATCTGACGATTGAGGTTTGACAGGCCCACATGATCCATGTCAACGATTTTGAGAAATCCTATGCCGGCAGCCGCCATATAATACGCTGAAATGGAACCGAGTCCGCCGACACCGGCAATGAAGACCCTTGCATTCTTCAACTTTTTCTGCCCATCCTCACCGATTTCAGGGATGATGATCTGTCTGTCATAACGGGTACGTTCTTCAGAAGATATTGTTTTCATTTTTATTTATTCTTCTTTACAGTGGAAAGTTAAAAGTGGAAAGTTAAAAGTATCAAGTCATGGGGGGATTGACAAGTCATTTTCCGGCGGCCCTGTCAGGATACGGGATTTTCGGAAACAGGTTGTCCAAAGGCGTAATCACAAACTTTTTCAATTTGCTGACTTTACAATACTCCTTCTACCCCTTCTACCCCTTCTACCCCATTGACCTATTTTCTGTTTTGTGAAATAAAGATTTAAAGTGTTTATTTTGTAATCAGGTTTTTTTCACAAAGGAGACCCGCTAAATGGATTATCAAATTATATTTTCCCCTGATCTGGAACTGAGCGCAAGCAAATTTGCCAAAAAGTGGAACTCAACAGAACCTTTTAATGGTTTGGCTGTAGCGCGGCTTGAGGAACCCGAATGCACAGATCGTTCTTTTCAGGAGTTCATGGCCACTTTAAGTTCAATCCCCATAGGCCTGTCCGATGATACGCTCCACGATGCCATCGCAACATTTTTTAAAAAACGGGGAAACCCTGTCAAAGTCAAATTCATAGCTTTGGGGCAGATAGACGGGAGCATAATTGTTACGAAAAAA
>JAOZLU010000415.1:4871-6447 GCA_029934695.1 Desulfobacterales bacterium
ACTTTCAACTTTTCACTGTCGAATATGAATAAAAGATATAACGATTTAAACACCTGTCTCAGAAATATATTCGGATGCAGGGTCCAAAAAATAACCATAGACGCGGGGCTTTCCTGTCCCAACAGAAATGGTGTGGTTTCAACAGGCGGATGTATCTATTGCAACTCCCGGGGATCCGGAACAGGTGCTCATGCAGAAGGATTCTCCGTTACGGACCAGCTTATCAGGGGGAAAAACGCACTTTCAAAACGATATAAAGCCAAAAAGTTTATAGCCTATTTTCAATCATTTTCAAATACTTATGCTCCTGTTGACACGCTCAGAAGCCTTTATGAAGAGGCACTGGCGATTGATGATGTGGTCGGGCTTTCAATCGGTACGCGACCTGATTGTGTGGATGAACCGATTTTGGCGCTTTTGCAGAGCTATGCAAAAAAATACCTTATCTGGATCGAATACGGTTTGCAGTCTTCATGCGACGCAACCCTTGTCCTGATAAACCGGGGCCATGATTTTCAATGTTTCAGGAATGCTGTGAACGCAACAAAAAACAGGGGGATAAAAATATGCGTCCATGTTATTTTAGGGCTTCCCGGTGAAGACAGAACCCGGATGCTTGAAACAGCAAGGGCCATCGCAAATATGAGGGTGGACGGTGTCAAGTTGCATCTGCTTTATGTCATTAAGGGGACAATGCTTGAAACACTTTACCGGAAAGGACGCTATGAATGCCTTGGGCAAAGGGAATATGTGGATATTGTCTGCGATTTTCTGGAACGCATCCCGCAGGAGATGATCGTCCAGCGGCTTACCGGGGATCCGCATCGTGAAGAACTTGTTGCTCCGCTTTGGGCCATGAAAAAAGGGGAAACGCTTGCTCTTATAAAAGGTACGCTGGAAAAGAGGGATTCGTGGCAGGGGAAGTTTTCGCAATGACCGTCTGAAGGCGGAACTGCAGACTAATTTTATTTTTATTTTCCACATCTGCTTTTCGCTGAAAGTATTTTGAAATCAGGTGATTACAAAATATTCCGATCTGCCGAATTTGAGTGTGAGCAAAATTGTGCAAATTTTTCTGCCTAATCTTTGAAATAAGACTTGACAATCACTTTGGAAAGGCTTAATTTCTTTTTTCAAGAGGCCCGGATGTAAACCGGGCGATTTTGTTGCGGTTTCGTTCTGAAGGATTGTTCCATCTGTTAGTTGTGGCAACCTGAAGTTTGGGAACTATAAATTATTTTGATAAGGAGGTTGGTACAATGGCAAATGGAATTGTGAAATGGTTCAATGACAGCAAAGGTTTTGGCTTCATCGAGCAAGAAGACGGAAATGATGTATTTGTTCACCACTCGGCAATCAACTCGACTGGTTTCAGATCCCTGAGCGAGGGTGACAGAGTGACCTTTGAGGTGGAACAAGGTCCCAAAGGCCCCGCTGCTGCAAATGTGACCAGAGTTTAGAGTAAATATCTGATAAGTTAAACAAGAAAGGCATCTCTCCTGAGTAAGGGGGGATGCCTTTTTTGATGTTGGATGTTGGATGTTGGATGTTGGATGTTGGATGTTGGATGTTGGAT
>JAOZLU010000416.1 GCA_029934695.1 Desulfobacterales bacterium
GATTTTTTCCCGGGAAAACAGCTTTCACAAACCGCGGATGAACACGGATGAACGCGGATGACCCCGCCGTCTGCGTTTATCTGCGGTTTACAATATGCAAATACCTGAAAACATATGCCAGGTACTTATGTCTGTTAATTTTGAAAATATTGAACGATTATTAACGATTAGTCAAGCGATTTTCAGACCTCCGAGGTTTTGAAAACCTCGGAGGTCTTCCGGAAAGGAAAATATGAAAAACAATAACGGACTTACCACCCCATACAGAAACTCATCCGGCAACTAACCATTCCGGTCCTGGCGGCAATTCCCAATTTGAATAAAATCTGCATATTGGGACACAACATCCTGATGCCCTCCTATACCGTGAAGCCGTTTCAAAACGCCCGGTATTTTATGGTTAAACGGAATCAGACCGGTATCGATGACTGTCCCGGCAGACCCTGTATCCAATATGCAGTCTGATATTTGGCAGACGCTGTTGTCATATCCCAGTGTGACTGGGATAAAAATAAGACCTTTATGTTCGACAAATCTCATTTAAAAATCCCATCATGGGTGCAGTTTCCACAATAAAATCATCAGTCTGAGGCAGACAGAAAATAACGTCCTCACCTTTTGAACGAAAATGTTTATACTGTTTTTGTATTGCACTGAAATCGGCATCAGTGGCTGCCACCTCACCGTCAGTCACTCTGAAATGATTGTCATCCACAGACTCTGTGAGATAGTTTTTCAGTAAGATAAACTGATCAGGGTACTGTGCCCGGATCTGTGACCATTTCATAAATTCCTCCTTTATGGCAGGGGGCTCTCACGATTCTCTTTTCTGGAAGATTTCTCTCTTAATCGTCTTTTGGCCTCAGTCCGGCCAATCATTTCTTCCCGCTGCATTGTCCTCCGGGCTCTCACACCCTGCCGTTGCCGGGCTCAGCCTGGACTGGCTGCATTTCCTCTGTCAGTGTTTCCGGCGCTATGTCCTGCTCATTGGGCCAGGTCACGGCACCGAACAGAATACCGACCTGATTAAAATAATTTATGTCTTTAAGCTCTCTGAACACCCCTCTCTCCAGATAGGGACTCATATCAAAAACACCTTTTCGTCCGTCCTCTGTCTCGACATATATTTTATAGTCAGGTCCGGGTTTTACGACTTTCACATCCCAATGCATGGCATCACCTCACAGGGGATTGATTTTATACGGACTTTCACCGCCGCCTATGGCAATTTCCCAGTTGGCCAGAAGCTCATCCCGGTGAAGCTCTATCCAGGCCTGAACCAGTCTTAACTGTTTCCTGGGCAGCTTTCCGGCAAGTATCTCTCCGTCGTCAATGCCGACTGATGCCTCAAATTCGGCATATTTTGCATGAATATGGGGCAAATTATGATGTTTGTTGTCAATCAGATACATACGGATTATTATTCCGTAAAACATTGAAATAATAGGCATATAACCTCCGATTTGTAATTGGCTGGTTGTTTTTCAGGCACTCCGACAGGGCATAATCTCTTAGTTAAGCGGCAACCCGACAGCGCACAGTTCCCCCGTCACACGGACACCTTCCGGTCTCTGCCCGGGGCTGTGTCGGGATAGCCGGGGGCTGTTGCCAGCCCCAAAGCCCCCTGAGAACCGTGCGTGCAAGTTTCCCCGCACACGGCTCAATAAATGATTTCACTTCCTGAATCCAATCTGACACATCTTCAGAAGTGTAATACACAAAATCAATATAATCTCCTTCCTGCCTTGCATCAGACAGCCGATTATACAATTTGCCATTTTCCCTGCTGACAATATTTGTTTTGACAAAATACTGATTGAAAAATGATTTGACACCGGTATGTTTCTTTTGATCGTTCAATTCTGTATTTTATGATATCGTTCCGATGATCCTCATTCATAAGGCAATACCTTCCTTTTCCACAACAATTTTAAAAGGGAGTGAAAGATATCTCGGAGATTTCCATTCCTGTTTCGTTCTTACAATACTGCTTATTATCTCATCGCTTTCAAGTTCAATGTCATAGAGACAGTCTTTTATGTCCGATATTGTTGTTTTATCTATGGGACTGTCAACAAGAATCACAAAATCCCAGTCCGAATGTTCATGTGCCTCATTGCGAACACGGGAACCGTGTAATATTATGTCAGAATTCGGCACAAGATTACTGACTGAGAACTTTATCTTATGCAAAAGGTGTTCTGCATAAGATGTCATATTTTCCCATTTTGTTAATGATTTCATTGCCAATTCACTTTTCTGCCATGTTTCTTTGTTCAGAATGACTGTCTTAATGTCATTGTATTGTCATTGATATGCGTCAGTGTTCACTCTCCTTTTACGATTTGCGAGAGCTAAAGATTCAATATCGGAAAGCAGGGTGTCCCAAAAATAATCACCGACCCCTGTTTCTTTGCTTTCATAAAACGATTTTCCTTCATTAAGATCATTTACAGCGTCTTCCGACGACGCATGCCGGAGTAAGAAACTGTCGGCAACATGACAGGCTGAACTTCCGTCTCTCATAATGAGAAACGAAATTAACAATACATCAGCGACTTCATGTCGCACCCGCTTCAACATTTGGTTATGCCTTTCATGCAGCATGATTCATTTTGTATTCTTGTTGCCACAGTCTGAATTTCTTAAGAGCCTCTCTGTTTACCTCATCAACTGTTTTACGGCTGATTTCCTTATGGAGATCATGCCTTATCTCATGCAGTTCCCATAACATCGCATCTTCGTTTCTGTCATAGCTGTTTCTATATGTTTCCATATTTTGCGCCTCCGAATATCTGCAAAGACCCGATTTCAATCGCCGCACAGTTATTTTTTTTGTTGAGCTCGTGTATTTTTCTTATCGGATTTATGCTTACAATGTGTTTGAAATTCCATGATGCCTGGTGTCTGTCCATGCAGACTGCGGCAAAACCTTTCCTCATTTTTCCCGTAATTCCTGGTTGTTGAGCCTGCCGAAACACGGTTTTCTCTCCCATGCCTTGCGGCATGAGGGCTGCATTGTCCTCCGGGCTTCTCACACCCCGCCGTTACCGGCGACGCATGCCGGAGTAAGAAACTGTCGGCAACACGGCAGGTTAAACTTTCGCTCCTCATAATGAGGAACGAAATTAACAATACATCAGCGACTTCATGTCGCACCTGCTTCAACTACTGGTTATGCGTTTTTGATAGATTTCTTATTCATTTAGCACAGCTTCTAATGTTGTCTTAAATTTATTTTCGTTTGCATTGTTATAAAACGGAACTCCCGTTATCAAATACTTGTCTGTGTCAATTTTGATAGTCTTTTGTTCCTCACGGATTTCTTTTAAAAATTCCTCTTTCCATTTGTCGTGAGCAACCAAATGATTCCCTTTCGGTTCAATGAACACCTGATACGTAAGTTCTTTGCCTTTTTTCTGTTTGCAGAATAAAATGAAGTCCGGTTCAAAGGCTCGACCTGATTTGTCTATGATTTTTAATTCTCGTTCATTACGGATTAAATAGATGTTTTTGAATTTCTTGTCCAAATGCTCAAAACATCTGGCAAACATCTTTACAAATTCTTTTTCTTCGCTTGTTCCGTAATTGGCATTGTAAACGTGCCACTTAGGTTCACTCACAACATCAAACTGCCCATCTGCCCGCTCACTGCCTTTGTAAACTTTAATCTCCTTGTCTTTAAATACATCATGGATGTATTCCTTAAAATAGTCTGAGCCTTTGTATTCGGTCAGGTTGGATTTGATTTCGCTTTCTATGCTTTGCAATAAACCTTGAACAGCCATCAAGTAATCAAAATTGGTTATTTGTTCCAGTCTTGTTTGTGTTCCATTGAATGTAATTTCCAACCCGCCTAAATAGTCATCGCTTACAATAAAATTCGATAAGGATTCGACATTGGGAAAATACTTTTCCAAGCTGTCAAAATAGTAAAACGGGTTTTGTGTTAATCCATAGCGAATGATGTGGCTTGGAATATCTGAAACAGATATATCTTTTTGCAAAAGCTTCCCTGCATTTCCGTTTTCTTCTTCTTTGGCAAACATTCCAGACATTTTCCCAACTCCCGAAGAAAGGGGGCAACTGAAATTTCGCTTTGTAACACCAAAGTCTGCAAATGACTTTACATTATCATAGCTCTTTTCCACTTTTTTGTTGTAAACTACTTTACCCATTTTGTAAAAATCAGTTTTCTTAAATTCGAGTTTGAGCGTAAGCTGTTTGGTTTCCAGATTGTCTTCGTCTTCGTAAATACCTGTATCCACAAGAGCCTGTTTCAATTCTGAAATATATCGGCTGTCTTCTTTGGTGTGGTAGTACAGTTCTTCAAGAATTTTCAAATCGTTGGCGGTATCATCATCAAATTTTCGGGTGTATTTGTCCTGACCTTCCTCTAATGCAAATGGAAAATACCTTGCGCCCCTACCCACCAATTGTGCTTCTGAAATAGTGGTTTTTCCAGGTTTTCCAGATTTTCCGTCCCGCCCTTCATACAAACGGACAATATCAAACAAGTTCAGCACATCCCAACCTTCATTGAGTTTCTGAACGGCAAAAACAGCATGTACCGGGTTATTTTCATCTTCCAGCGTGTTCAGGCGGATTTGATTGAGTTCTGCCTCTGCATCATTATTGGCACTGATACAGTATTCTTCTCTAAAGTTGGATTTAATGCGTTTGGAAATTTCGGAAGACGATAATCCTTTGGCTTCAAAAAAGGCAAAGGCTTTTTGCACAACGGAAACGGTGGATGTTTTCTGAATTTGCTCCACCATTTCAGCCGAAAAATCATCTATCAGATGATGAAAGCGTTCTTTGTTTTTTTCTGATTCTTTGATAGTTCGTTTGGCTTTGAAAAGGATGACCGGCTTTAAATTAATATTATGTTCGGTAGCCAATTCCTGACGGTACAAATTCAAAATCAACGCCTGAATGATGCGTTCTTTTTCTTCGTATAAAGAGCGAATCAAATTAATTTCTTTGGAATACTTATCAATCCTGAATTGAGACAAATCGTATTTGCAAATCACCTTGTCTTTGTACTTCTCTGTGATTTGTCGGCTATCATAATCCAATGTAGCGGTAAACTCCAAAAGCAGATTATCAAAATTCTGTTGCAGCAGTTTCATTACCGTGCCTTCCCAACTGCCAAACAGGTCTCCGTTGTTTTTTGTGCCGGAACTTAAATGGTGTGCTTCATCAGCTATCAGTACCATTTTTCGGCTTTCAAAATCTTCGTAGGTGATACTGTTTTCTTTGGTATTGTTCAGGTCAATGTGTAATTGCTGAATAGTGGTAAACTTGATGTTGATGTTCTCGTTATCGGCTTCCTCAAAATTTGCCACTTCCTTAATCAGCACCTCTTTTCCGTCCACTACAATTTTATTGCTGAATAAGTATTTGCTTGCCTGTGGGTTAAGAAAATTATCTTTGGTTTTGTTGATGATGTTGTTGCTGTTTACAAAAAACAAAAAGTTACGATAGCCTTTTTCAAACAAATAGAGCATCAAGCCTGCCATTATCAAGGTCTTTCCGCTTCCGGTTGCCATATTGTACAGCAGATGAACGGGTTTCTTTGGTTTTTTCTCAAAGTCTTCCGTGGCTACATAAATATGGCGTTTGAAAGCTTCTATCTGATAGGGGCGAATGTCAAACTTGAGATTATCGGTAATGAAATTGGGTATATCAACTTGAGCCAATGCCTTGCGGGCAAACGGATTATCGAATATACTGTGCAAATACGCCATAATGTCCTATTTTTTGAGTTGATAAAATTTTTGAGTTACTTGCTTTTCTTCATCCGTGCAGGCAAAGTCTTTATCGTTGAGTGAAGAAAGGTTTACATAGAGCTGGTTTTTATCCAGTATTTCGCACAAGTGCTTTTTCTGTTCTTTGAGCGAAAGGGCTTTAAATTCCTCTATGTGATCGTCCTGTTTTTTGATGTCAATATTGTAGTTCAGGAATGATTTTGCTTTCATTTGCTCCCATATATCCAAGAGGGATTTGGTGTCTTTGGCGGTTTCTATCTGCTCAATAAGGGTTTGGTTGTATTTTTTGAGTTCCAAGTAGGTGAATGAACCGCCACCTTGCCAATTCACCTGTTTAGAAATTTGTTTCTTGCATCCATCAACAACAGTTTTGAGTCGGTCAACATTAAAATCAAATGCACCTTGCAATTGCTCAACTCCAATAAATTGCCTTTTAAGTTTTAATGCAGTTGCTGATGTTGTTCCGCTTCCTAAAAAAAAATCTAGAACTATTTCACCTTCGTTAGTTCCTGCCTCAATAAAATGCATAAGTAACTTTTCAGGTTTTTCAGTATCATATTTTGTTGATTTACTGTTGGGAATAAAATCATTTCCCCAGACATCACCTTTAGACACATATTTAGCATCTTTGCTAGTGATTAGCTTAATAACTTTTTCTTTT
>JAOZLU010000036.1:0-22121 GCA_029934695.1 Desulfobacterales bacterium
GCTCCTTTTCTTCACGACTGTGCTAAAATTTCATTTCAGCACTCCTTTTCTTCACAACTGTGCTAAAATTTCATTTCAGCACTCCTTTTCTTCACGACTGTGCTAAAATTTCATTTCAGTGCTCCTTTTCTTCACGACTGTGCTAAAATTTCATTTCAGCACTCCTTTTCTTCACAACTGTGCTAAAATTTCATTTCAATGCTCCTTTTCTTCACAACTGTGCTAAAATTTCATTTCATATATCAGCAATGCTGTGGGGAATCAGGCTCGGCATTAAACCCGGGCAGATGGAGACCGTTGCCGGGGGTAAAAAAAATAGGAGGATGTCAAATGATTCTCGTAAGTGCGTGTCTTATCGGCATGATGTGCCGTTATGACGGTCTGGCCAAAGCCGATGAAAAAGTGATTCAATATATCCGGGATAAATGGTGGATCCCTGTCTGCCCGGAACAGATGGGCGGACTGGCCACACCCCGGGAACAGGCTGAGATTGTGGGAAACCGCATCTTATCTCTGGGCGGAAAGGATGTGACTGAAGCATTTGAAAAAGGTGCGAGGGAAACTCTGAAATTAGTGAAAATGGCCCGTGTGACAAAAGCCGTTCTCAAGGCCAGATCCCCATCCTGCGGGTGTGGAATGATTTATGACGGCACGTTTTCAGGCATATTGCGGCCTGGTTCCGGCAAAACCGCTCAAATCCTGATGGAGAATGGTATTCGGGTCATTTCTGAAGAGATGATTGAAAAAGATGACTTTTCTTTTCCTCATACTCTTTAACCAAGCCGTCATAAGCATTGATGCTTGATTGTACGGATGCGGACCACTGATTTGATTTGATTTGTTTGTTTCTCCGGTGCTTGAGCTGATCCACCGTTTCGGCCAAGACATCCAGCGACGCACCAACATCCTTCAGTGCTTGTGCGATCTGCTCATGAACGGACTTTATCTCGGCTGCTGTTTCATCCTTGTCATCAAACAAGTGAGAAGGGAAATCTGACGCAACAGCTCTCTTTAACGTTCCCGGAGTTGACTCTTCACACTTTCCCAACGGGCCTTCCACTCCACGCGATCAACTTCGGGGGAGCGGTCCACAACCTCCAGAAGTCCCTTTGAATTTGTGGCAAGCTCATTGATCTGCTTCTGGCTATAGATGCTTATTGGAATGGAAACCACTCCCGTCCGGCAGAGGTATTGTCGTCAAACCTCCGAGGTTTTAAAAACCTCGGAGGTTTCTTTTATGGGAACTATATCCCAGTCATTTCCTTGACGATCTTCACCGTCTCCTTAGCCGCATCAGCAGGCGGATAAGCGGTATTTGAAATTCCGCTGATCACCCGGGCCTGGTCGTGATCCATTTTCTTCTCAGCCCAGACAGATGATTTTGGCGCGGCAATATAAACCGAATAGTTGTGATGGCCGCTTCCCGGTCTTTCTCCGATGACGTGAAGGACCGCTTTCGGTTTCTGAGGATCCGCTTTTCCGAAAAGCACATCGCCGATTGCGTAACCAGCTCTGACCCGCCCGGATTTCACCACAATATTTTTTTCACCGACTGTAAATCCGGCTGCCCTGAATCCCTTTTTCACCGCTTCCAGATAGGGCGCAAAATGATCTTTGTCCATAATCGCCTTGCAGTTCAGGCCGTCGGAAATCACGATCTGAACATCCGGATACTTTCCGGCCCAGGCATCTCTCAGCTTTTCCAGCGAAGCAACAGCCGATTCGCTCAGGGATTCTCCGCTGGGCGGATGGGCAACATAATCTTCCCGGTTTTTGGAATTCGTGGCAATAACGACCGCATTGGGAACAGAGTCAATAAATTCCTGCGTGAATTCGGTCCAGAGGGATATTTTGGCATCATCATAAAGTGACCTGATCTTTTTATGCAGTTCAGGATTCAGGTCCCAGAGTTCTTTGCCATGACCTCTGGCAATGGGGACACCGCGGGCTTCAATCCGCTTGATGGCAGCCTCGCCCTGGGCATAGATTTCCTCTTTGGATCGCTTGTCGCCCTTGGCCAGCAGATACTGATAATATACCCATATCGGATCGCCGAAATGCTCGGAATATTTGCCATTCTCATCCACTATCTTTATCTTTTTAAAGAAGTCCCACATAGCGTCGTTGACTTTGTAGCCGAATTTCTCCCGGATGCGCACATGATCCTGAAATCCGGTTGTCAGATAACTCAGCATGGGGTCATTCTTGGTGGGAAGCGCCATCAGATAGGCAGGATTGGCAGGCAGAATCTGATCCATGCACCAGTCCAGATCATCCAGGCTCACGGGCATGTGAAGCGTGGAGCAGATATCAAGTCCGAGGCAAAGCCCGTGGAGTTTTCCCATGACAATATCTTCGAGACAGCAGCGCACCAGCTGCTCACGGGTCCTGAAAATTTCCGGCCCGATAAAACCGGCAACATCATTGGTATGAGACCAGTCTTTTCCTCCGGGAGAAACCTTTGCAATTTCCATGCTCAGGGCCCTGGAAAAGCCGTATTTGCGGGACTCATGCACCACCATGTCAAAACCGTTGCCCGCGCCGTTGGTAAAATCTGCGCCCTGGCCTGTCTCATGGTAAAGGCTGAATTTCCCTTTGCGCATTTTGGCGTAGTTCATCATCTTTTCTATGGAAAGATCAAAGGTCTTATTGGCGTCATCACATCCGGCAAGGCTCTGAAACCACAGGGCTGTGCTTCCAGGGTACTTTTTTTCCGTTTCATACTGTTTGTCAATATGAGCCAGCACACACCAGGAAATGGTATCCTGAAGTTTAAAGGTGTCAATCACATCTTTCAGGGTTTTTTCAATGGCCGCGATATTTTCAACCGAGTCTGACACCGGGTTTGTCCCTAGTACAAGGTCGCCGGTGGCATAAGCCCAGCCATTGAAAATCTGCCAGACAATATCTTCAGGATTATCGGTGGGGGAATTGGGCTGAATTCGTGCGCCCATGTAACCTTTGGCCCCGAGCTTGCTCCCCGGAAGCGCGTTAAAAATTTTTTTCCCGATCTCGGTCAGTTCAGCGTTGCTCATCAGCTTGGTAATACAGGCAATCACGTCACTGTTGAGGCCCCCCATGATGCCTTTGATGTCCGCTTCTGATTTTGTCAGAAGGAAGTTCTTCAATTCACTCATGGTCCAGTCTCTGACTTTTTCATACAGGGCTTTGTCAGTGGTCTTCCAGATAAGCTTCTGCAATTCATCTTCAAACAAAGGGTGTTCGTGGATATCCTTTATTTTGGTATTGGAAAGAAGAACCCGGGCGTTCATCCGCGAGGTCTCATCATCTGCGGCCACGCCCAGAGTTTCATCTCCCTCTTTGTAAGGATTTCCAGCTCCGACAATCTGCTGATAAAGTGTCTGATCAAATTTTCCCTGCATTCTTTCCACATATTTGAACACATCCTCGCCGGACTTCACCTCTTTTATTGTCACAGCACTGACGCTCGTACCCAAGGAAAGAGCCAGTACGAAAACAAAGCACAAAGCAAAATATTTGTTGAAATTTTTCATGATACCTGTTTATTCCTCCTTTTGTTGATTCTTTTTGGTGTGTTAAACGATTCAGCCTTTTATTTCATATTTTTCACATATCACCTCCTTTTGACTGCTTCCGTCAGGTTTGTCAGTCCCGCAGGAGCAGATAACTTGGAAATTATTCTGATTATAACGCTTTTTGGGGGAGCCTCTGAATCCGTTATAATCAGGAATTATTTTATTCAGATTCTTAACCTGAAAAAAGTTTATAACAAAATAACTGTCATGTCAAAAGGAAAATGGAGTCTGACCCGTTATGGGAAAGAAACCCGGCTTTTTACGAAAATCCTGAGTTACACCTGTTATGACATTATATCATTGACTTTTTACCCAGTTTATGGAAGTAAACAAAATGAAGAGTCGTCCGGAGTGCAAAGCTTGCTTTGCAAGTCCCTCAGATTCACGATTCCGGCCGGACACGGCTCGCAAAGCAGGCTTTTGCACTCCGGGCAATCTGTCTATGAAAGTCCCAACAACTGTCATTCCTGCAAAGGCGGGAATCCGGTTTCGGGCAGACGCGGGTGGAAGAGATCAAAAATATGCGGGTCACAGCCCTCGGATTTGGCAGGCCGGCAGGAGCTTTTTCAATTTTTAACTCCCATAAGTATTTGGAGATGCGAGGCGAAAAGACCATGTCTTTAAAGTTTCTAATCGTTCATGAAAGCACCGTCATAAGGGATATTATTCAAAAATATATTATGAGGGAATATAATGAAGCTGTGGCGGATTCAAGTGTTTCGCTTGAAAGCACGGTCAGAATGTTGGAAGAAAAAAAATACGATATCGTTCTTTCCGGCATGGAGATGACCGCTATGAGCGGTTTTGATGTTCGTGACTATATCCGCATGTCAGGTGCTAATCAAAAAACACCGATGATTGTTATGACCTCGACGGATAACCCGGAGCAACATGAACGATTAGCACGACGCGGTATTCAGCACATCCTGTCCATACCTTTTACATCTCTCCGGTTAAAAAATCTGATCCACGAGGTGCTTCACTCCTGCGTCCCTGATGTTGACACGCACTGTAATATTCCACGGTCAAAAGCAACTCTCAGAACAGGGAAACAGAAAATTCCGGCAGAGGCGATCAGCATCAGCAGGGACAACATCGTCTGCGAGATTGTATGCTCGAAGGAACCGCCTGATCTGATGAGTGCCTGTCAGATCACTGTCCAGTTTCCTGTTGATTATGACAAGGGCCTCATCATCTATGTCACGGCTGATTTGGATGAGCTGAAAGACAAAACCTGGCTGGAGAAGAAATTTTCCCGGCGACTCAGCCTCTCCTGGCAAATTCGTTGGAAATCTTTTGAACTCGCCACAGAAACGAAAAAGACGCTGAAGATGGTGTTCGGGCCAAGTTCTGATTTTTGGGAACAGGTTGAAGATATTTCTGAGACAAATGCGTCTCTTGCAGAAGAGAATGAAAATCTCAGGGAGAAAATTGACGATTTAACCGCGGAGAAAGATGATCTTCTGCGTCAGGCTTCTCAACTTAAGAAAAAAGTTTCAGAAATTCAGAAAGCAGGCACAAATGTTGAGGAAAGAGCAGAGAGGTCAAAGATTAGGGGAGAGAGGGACTAAATATTTCGGCCTGACCTCTGACTACACAGATTTAAATATTTTGGAGAGATATTATGTCAAATGTTTTTTACGTCGGAATTGACTTGGGAACGAGTCGGACTTCTATTGCCACATCCACAGGAAAACGGGTGTCAACCAGAACTTGTGTGGGTTATTCCAAAGACATTGTTTCAAGGAAAAGATTCGGAGAAGATTATCTCATGGGAGATGAAGCCTTGGATAACAGACTGGGGCTGAATATGGTCTGGCCGCTTGCCGAGGGCGTGATTCGTGACGATGAGAAATCACTCGAAGGGACAGGGCTTATTCTCAGGCATATCATTGCAGAGGCACTTCCTGATAAGAAGAAAGGTGATGGAATCTATGCCGCCATCGGCGTTCCGGCTCAGGCCAGTTTCAATAACAAGCGGGCGATTATTGATATTACCAGAGAGTTTATTGACAAGATTCTTATTGTCAGTGAACCATTTGATGACACTGAATATTGCAGGAAATTTTCTCGATGATACGATCACAGAAGCCATTCTTGAAAAGTTCCCTGATGTGCAGCTTACCCACAGGATCGTAAGGCGCATAAAAGAGAAGTACGGCTATGTTTCCGATGTTTCGGAGCCTGTCAGAGTCACCCTTACAGAGAAAGGCATTCCTTGCGAGTATGATATCACGGAGATTCTTCGGGATTCCTGTTTAAAACTCACCGACCCGATCTGCAAAACAATACAGGAGCTGGTGGGGACATTCGATCCGGATTTTCAGGAAAAATTTCGCAACAACATCATCATTGCCGGCGGCGGTTCCCGACTGAAAGGGATAGACAGGGCCATAGAGAAAAGCCTCCAGAGCTATGGCGGGGGGAACGCGGTCACTGTGCAGGATGCCGAATACTGCGGAAGCATCGGCGCATTGAAAATGTGCATGGAGATGCCGGAAGAGTATTGGGAGAAAATCGTATAGGGAATGGAGGTGAGAGGATAAGGGACAGAAAATTGTTCAGACGCGTCTGGAAATCCTGTTGCGAGACATGAAACACAAGGAATCAAAGCTGTTGAAATACAAGCATGTTTCATAGTCAGCAAGCCTGCGTGATCTGGGTTGATCGGATATGAAATGGAGGATAAGAATATGGGAACAGCAGCCCGTTCAGAGCCGGTTCCAGCGGATGACATTCCGTATGACGATGCCGGCGAGAAATATCACTATGGATATCGGATGACTGTCAATCACAATGCGGAGGGTGTGCCTTTCTACAGTTGCCGGTCCCTGACATTGGACGATTTTCTGGAACCCGAGGAGGGGGATGTGTATATGCAGGGGAATCTGCACGAGGATGATGTCATAAGACTGAGAACTGTTTTCCGGTTTCATCTGAGAGACCGCGGAAACATGACGGTTTACAGCGACATGAAGATGATATGAGACCGCTTTTCGTCCTGGAGGTCGTGTCGCCCAGATACAGAGATGCGGATATTCTCAGAAAGCCGGACATATACAGGAAGGCGGGGGTGGCCAAATATGTCATCGTTGACCCGGGACTGAGAAAGAACAGAATATCCTACACGGTCGGCGGCTACAGAATGTCCGGCGGCAGATATGTGAAAATAGAACCTGACGCACAGGGACGGATCAGGAGCCTGACCACCGGCGTCCTGATCGGCGTGAACGAAACCGGGGACAGGCTTGTTGTCCTGAACGCTGCGACCGGCGAGGAAATCCCGTCTGATGAGGAACGGGCGGACAGCGCGGAGGAGGAACTCAGGCGGCTGAGGGCCAGACTGGAAGCAATGGGGATTTCCACGGACTGAGCCGTGAAAGCCGTCTGTCCCGATGGATTTGGCAATAGACACAGAGATGATAATCTATGAAGCAGAAACGATACAAATATCCACGCATTCCGCATCTTCCATGGTCTCCGGGTGCAGGAGACGATGATATCCGACTCGCAAACCCCGTATTCGTCGAGGGGCAGGAAATCGTTGTCACCGAAAAACTCGACGGCGAGAATACCACGATGTACAGCGATCTTATGCATGCACGCTCTGTTGATAGCAGGCATCATCTGTCCCGGGACTGGGCGAAAGCGCTCCATGCCCGCATTGCCTATCTTATTCCCAAAGGATGGCGAATCTGCGGCGAGAATCTTTATGCCCGCCATGCCATTGCATACAAAAACCTGTCGAGCTATTTTTATATGTTTTCTATATGGAATGAAAATAATCACTGCCTGAACTGGGATGACACCCTCGAATGGGGCGAACTGCTGGACCTTGAAGTCCCCGAAATATTCTACAGAGGCCCCTGGGATGAGCAGCGGATTCGCAGCTTTAAAATTGACTTGCAGACTCAGGAGGGTTATGTGGTTAGGACCGCTAAAGGGTTCGATTTTGAAGAATTTTCAGATCATGTTGCCAAATGGGTGCGGAAAGGGCATGTGCAGACCGATCAGCACTGGATGCATGCTGAAATCATTCCGAACCGTCTGGCCGGAAGTTTGTAGTTCCGCGACACCGCCTAAAGGCGGAACTACGAACTTCTAGTTGAAAAGGTGTAAACCCATGAACAAAAGATGCCCATTTTTTACTCAGATCATGCAGGGCGACGCGTCCGAATTCAATGCGTTCAGTGAGATGCTCGGTGATACATTTGATCTCCTGCACAGGCTTGCTGAAACGCCTCAGGATTCGGAATGGCACGCGGAAGGCAATGTCCGTATCCATACGGAGATGGTGCTCGAAGAGACTTATAAGCTGCTGGACAAGGATGCTGTAGATATAGAGCCGGAACGCAGGCTTGCGCTTATTCTGAGTGCGCTGTTTCATGATATTGCGAAGCCGCTGACCACCAGAATCCGGGAATTTGACGGACGTTATCGCACCATCTCCCCGGGACATGAAGACCGGGGGCGATCCTATCTTGCCAACAAACTGATGGAACTTCGGCTGCCTTATGAGATGACCCAGAATATTCTGTCTCTGGTTGGCTGCCATCATCTTCATAAACGTCTCGTTATCAAGGACAGCCCGGAACGGAAATACCGGAAACTCGCACGGCTTACGGATATTGAATTGCTCTGCTATCTTGGTCAGGCTGATATGCTGGGACGGACTTGCAGAGATAAACAGATTCAGATCGAATATATTGATCTGTTTCGCCTGTTCGCGGAAGAATACGGGGTTTGGAAGGTTTCCGATCCATATCGGCATTGGCTGGATTTTTTTGAAGCAGAACTTGCAGGCTTTGATGAAGATACCCGTGATCTGGTGTTCGGAAACGCCATACGGGACGCGGAGGCCGGCAAAATTTTTACGCCGGAGGAGGCCCTTGCAAAATCCTACCAGTATCGGGATTCTTTTCCCCGCCTTGTGGTGATGTGCGGTCCGAGCGGGGCCGGCAAAAGTTCATGGATTCATAAAAATATCCCTGACTACGAGATTGTCTCACTGGACGATCTGCGTGAGCGGATCACCGGAAAAAGAGAGAATCAGTCAAAGAACGGTCAGGTGATACAGGCAGCCAGGGAGGAACTGAAAAACCATCTTCGCCATCACCGGAAAGTTGTCTGGGATGCGACAAATCTGCGGCGGAATTACCGGAATATGGTCATCAGCTTTGGTTTTGATTATCATGCGCTGGTCACGCTGGTCGTCTTTCATCTGTCAGAATCGGAACTCTTTGTTCGTAATGTGCAAAGGGAATCTCCGGTAAGCAATGAAGTGCTGCATCGTCAGTTGGAAATCCTTGAGTGGCCGGATGCGAGCGAAGCCCATCGGCTTCTTTTTATCGGGGCAGAAGGGCAATGTCTGAACTTCGAGGGGGGATGTGCAAAACGGCGTTTTCCTTTTCCTCTGTCGTGACATCCGAACCCGCCACCATGCTTTTTGCCCCTGCTCCTGCCGAATTGTCCCTGCTCCTGCCGGATTGCTAAATCCGGCAGCCATCCGACCCCGCCACCATGCTCCTGCCGGATTGACAAAATTTCGGGATAATGGCTTCCACTCCTGTCCGGTTCAATATTTCACCGAACCGTTCCCCTTTTTCGTTGTACTCCATAAAATGATTCAGGCTGCGGTCAACAATCCCCAGAACTTCATTCTGGGAATATATGCCGGGAAGTTCTTTTCCCAACTGGGGATGCCTGCCCAGCTTTCCCCCGAGAAGGACACGATATCCCCGGTCCGCGCCGCTGATGGTTCCTGTGGGACATGCCTGAATGCACTGACCGCAGAACAGACACCTGTCTTCATCAATAATGGGAACACTTTCCGCCAGCGTAATCGCTCCCTCCTTACAGGATTCAAGGCATGCACCGCAGTCGCTGCATGTCTCATCCGTGACGCGGGGCTTCCATGCGCCGATGATCCCGACATCCACAATCTGGGGACGGGAGCAGGCATTGGGGCAGTCAGAGACAACCATGCGGAATTCATGATGTATTTTCAAAGGGCCACTGACCTTTTTCTTCAAAAACGCTTTGAGATTTTTCCCGGAGGCAAGTTTTTCCAGACGGTTCACCAGATCATTGTCCTCAACAGCCCGGTTCGGGCATCCTCCGGGGCTGAAACAGTTCTCAATGCGATATCCTCGGACTTCCGATTCCATATTTTCCAAAAACTTCTGCTGCGAGGAACGGACATGATCCAGGCGGACCTCTTTCGCACCTGCACTGCGGGCCTCTTCCTCCACTCGTTTTCGCACCCGTTTCCGCACAAAAAATGGAACCCGGGAAATTGCTTTATCTGCTTCTTTTGTCCACTGCATAGTAATCTTGCTCCTAATTTTAAAGGTAGAGAGAAACCCGGCTTTTTTCCCGGATGAGACGGTTTTCCCTGACGAAAAAGTCGGGTTTCTTTATTCACGGATGTCATCAGATAAGTCCTTTTGATCTCAGCAAAGGCTCAGGATCCACAATATGCCGTGAAAACCAGCCCTTATGGTCATCCTCCCCCAGGGCCAGGGAGAGAAGTTCTGAAAAATGGAATATCGGAACCGGCTCTCTCAGGTCGCACCGAATTTCGAGATTCAGATGGCACATGGCACATGCGGTGACGATACAGTCCGCACCGGTCTCTTTGGCTCCGAGTGCGATATTGTTGACCATGGGCCGGACAACATCGGGTCTTGCCACGGAAAGAAACGTGCCGCAGCACCGGGAGGCGTATCCCCACAACAGGGGTTCCGCCCCCAGGGAGGAGAGGATTTTTTCCATAAGTCCGTAATAATTTTTCTCCCGGCTCATCACAGGAGGACGGGCCAACATGCATCCATAGTACGGGACAAACCGGATGCCGTTCAGCGAGTGTTCGCGGTCTTTTGCAAGATTCGGCAGGTTTGCCTCGGGCAGCAGCTCAAAAAAGTGGAGGATGTTCAAATTCGGATCAAAGGATCTGTTCCATTTGTCTTCATAATAGCCCCGGGCGGCCTCATCATCCCTCAGATGAATATACATGTGGCGGAGACGCAGCATGCAACTCGGACACGCCACCAGCAGGGGGCGGCCGGCCGGTGCGAGGAAGAGGTTGCGGGCAGCAAGATCATCTGCCAATTCGGAACGGATGCTGTGGGCCGAAGAACTGCCGCAACAGTTCCAGTCGTCAAGCTCCACAGGATTGAAACCGAGACGCCTGCACAAATTCAGCAGGGAGAGGTTGTTCTCCTTGGCCGAAGTGGCCAGGGAACATCCGGGAAAATAAGAGATGTCTGTCAGAGAGTTTTTATGATTATCCATTATGGCCTTCCTTTTACGTTTTACGTTTTATGTTTCACATCTGTGAAAAACTTCCTGATTTCTCCGATGTCATTCACTTTGGAAGGCATCAGATCCAGTTTCCTTTTCGCGAGCATCTTTAAGCCCACATCCATGTCCGAGAACCAATCCCGCTTACGGATCTTGTAACGGAGCATGATCTCCAGTTTGTGGGTCCTTCCGTAATGCTCAATGGAATGCAGCACCTCCTTGTGAAAATTGAGAATATCCGGTTCCGCAACGGAAATGCCCTCTTCCAGAGCCATCTGCCGCATGGTGTCCATGATCGCCGACATGTCTATGCGCATCGGGCATACGGTCGAGCAGGTGTTACATCCGACACACAGCCATATCGTAGAGCTTTCCAGGGCTTTCCTCTTCAACCCGAACTGCACAAGCCTTATGATCCCGTTCGGCGTATAATCCATTGCATGGGAAAACGGACAGCCTCCGGTGCAACACCAGCAGTGGTAGCACATATTAAAATCCGTACCGGAACGCTTCTTCACCTCGGACGCGAACTGGAAATCCGAATCGTCTGATTTAATGGTTTCACCTAAGTCTGAATAATTTTCTTTTTTCATAATGCCTCCGTTTCTGGGTGTTCGCAATAGACGGGTGACGGGCAATGGGCGACGGGTTCTGCCATCGCCCCTGCTCCAGTTGTAGGGTGGGTGCAGCGAAGCGGAACCCACCAGTTGATAAGTACTTGGCCATATGTTTTCAGGTGTCTGCATATGAGGAACAACTTTTCCGTTGTGAGCCGCAGATGAACGCAGACGGCCTGTATGCCGCGGACTCATCCGCGTTCATCCGTGTTCATCCGCGGTTTGTGAAAGCTGTTTTCACAGGAAAAAATCCCGAAAAACTTTTGGCCGGGTACTTAATTCAGGGATTCCCAAAAAATAAAACACCCGGAATGTTTGCAGGGTAGCAGCGAAGCGGAACCCACCAGTTGACAATTCCCAAAAAATAACACCCGGAACGTTTGCAGGGTAGCAGCGAAGCGGAACCCACCAGTTGACAATTCCCAAAAAATAACACCCGGAATGTTTGCAGGGTAGCAGCGAAGCGGAATCCGCATGAGGTGGGTTTCGCTTCGCTGCACCCGCCCTACATTCTGATTACAGTTTTTTCACCGTCCTGATCTGCTTTGCAAACACCATTGGATCATCTGTGGGAAATTTGCAGGAACCGCTTTCACAAACAAAAGCCGTGGTTTTTCCGTGCAAAGTTTTTTTCCCACGGAGCAAGGGAATAATCTCCGTGTGCGAGGACGCGTCTTTTCCCTCAGATGTGACTATCAGTATCCGGTTCGGCAGGAATTCCTTTCTGAATAATGACAAAAACGGACCCGCCTCGGTGATTTTCCCATCAGGTGTCACAATAACAATCTCTTTGGGTTTGTCAAGGAAGAAATCAACTGCCAGCAGCATTTCAGCGAGTCCGGCGGGTTGGGAGGAAAGAATTTTTGAAAAGAACCTCAGTGCCTTTTCCGCCCGTTTCCGATAGGCATCCTGAGACGTGAACTCATACAACCGCAACAAATTCATAACAGCAACGGAATTTCCAGATGGCACGGCTCCGTCATCCGCTGGTTTCCCTCGGGCCAGAAGCTTTTCGTGATCCTTGCCGGTCATGAAAAACCCGCCGTTTTTCACGTCCTCGTAGTTATCTTTCAGAATTCCGTCCAGTTCAACTGCCTTTTTTATCCATTCCACATCACCGGTTGCCTCGAAGATATCCATGAGCGAAGCAATAAAAAAAGCGTAGTCTCCGAGATAGGCGTTGTGCCGGGCAGCGTTGTCCTTGTAGCTTAGGTAAAGCTTGCCGCCGACAAAAAGGTGGTCGAGTACAAACCTTGCGGCTTTTGCTGCCCGGTCAGTATATTCTGAATCGCCGAGAATGAGGCCCGCCCGGGCATAAGCGGAGATCATAAGCCCATTCCATGCGGTGAGTATCTTTTCATCCCGAATCGGTTTCGGCCGGCTGCTTCGCGTTTCATAAAGGATATCGTCAGATTCCTTTATCACCGCGCGCAATGACTTCCCGGTCATACCCAGATCGGCAGCCACCTCGGCCGCGGGCTTTGGCGTGTTGAGGATATGGCGGCCTTCAAAATTGGGCAGAAATCCCACGGAATAATATTTTTTGACAATCCCGGCCCGGCGCATGCCAAGTGCTTCCTCAAGTTCATCCGGACTCCAGGTAAAAAAATAACCCTCCTCACGATGGCCGCCCGGAATTAGGCTGTCAGCATCCGTGGCAGAATAAAACGCCCCGTCGGGAGATGTCATATCGCGTTTCACATAACGGAGTATCTCCTCCGCAATTCGTTTGAAGTCCTCGTCGCCGGTGGCCTGCCAGCCTTCAAGGTAGTCCATGACAAGGAGAGCATTGTCATAGAGCATTTTTTCAAAATGCGGAACCAGCCAGTTTTTATCCGTGGAATAGCGGTGGAAGCCGCCGCCCACATGGTCATACATTCCGCCGCCCGCCATCTTTGTCAGTGTGAGCCGCACCATTTTGAGGACTTCTTTATCGCGGGTGCGCCTGTAATATCTGAGAAGGAACCGGATCGGAAGGCTGCTGGGGAATTTCGGGGCTCCGGACAATCCGCCTTCCTTTGAATCGAAACCATTTTTGCAGTATTTTACAGCGTCATGCATGAAGTCCGCCATGGGCCCGGTTTTCCCGGGTTCGGGAACAAGCATCCTGTTAATCATCACAGCGAGCCTTTTCCCACTTTCCTCAATCCGGGCCCGATCCTCGTGAAACAAATCCTTCAGTTTTCCGAGAATGGTAAGAAATCCCATGTGCGCTCCCCGGTCGCCGTCACGGGCCGGAAAATATGTGCCGCCGTAAAAAGGCTTCCGATCCGGAGACAGCCAGACGTTCATGGGCCATCCGCCACCGCCAGTCAAGGCCCGGACGGCACTCATATAGATTGCGTCTATGTCCGGCCGCTCTTCCCGGTCAACTTTGATGGCGATATAATTTTTGTTCAGAAATCTTGCGATTTCCTCGTCCTCGAATGACTCCTCCTCCATCACATGACACCAGTGGCAGGTTGAATAGCCAACCGAAAGAAGCACCGGACGATCAAGCTGTTTGGCTGTTTCAAATGCCTCATCGCCCCAGGGATACCAGTTGACCGGATTATGGGCATGCTGGTTCAGGTACGGACTCGATTCCAGGAAGAGGCGGTTTGTATAGAGGGCCTCGCGGTCGGGCCGCAGGTGTTTTGTTCTGGGTTTATAAGTGCTTCCCCGGAATTTTCTCATTTCCACGAGCTTTTTTACCAGTTCTTCATCATATTTCTCAGCACCCGGCAGTGGGACAGCATCGTCTGAGCCGCTATTTGACTTCTCTGAAGCATCTGCATCCGAGTCCCATCCGGGAGCCATAAAAATAATCATGACAGCCACAGACAACGCTAAAACTTCCGAAAATGTATTTTCCATGTCAATTCTCCTCTGTAAATCCAATTATATGTAATGATTTCGTTTGTGTATATCTGCCTGTGACCACAGAGAGCGTCATAAAAGCCCGGGTTCAGGTTCACAGTCTCCCCGAAAAGCGTTATAATCAGATTAATATGGGGAAAATACAGTATTGTGTTATTGAATTCCTGAACAGCCCTTTCAAAATAAAAAAGGGAACCATGTGCCAACATGATTCCCTTTTTCAGTCCGTCTCAGATAAATTGTTTCAGCACTCTGCTTACTGAACGATCAATCAGCCAGTTGCTGCCGCGTGAGTTTTGATCTCAACTTTTTCCGTAAGCCCTGCATAGTATTCGCGGAGGATGTCAAGAACTTCCTCACGGCCAAAGTGATCCGGAATCGTGGTGCCTTCTGAGAGGCCCTTGCGGAGCATTGTTCCGCTGAGGAGAACACGGTCTTCTTTGCCATGGGGACATGTTCTCAGGGAAGCCATGCCGTCACACTTGTAGCAGTAGAATGTCCAGTCAATCTTCAGAGGGGTGCAGAGGAGTGCTTTTCCGGGTTCTGCCGGTGCCGGAATTTTGTCGAAGATGGTCTGAGCCTCAAACATGCCGTAGAAATCGCCAACGCCTGCATGATCGCGACCGATGATCATTTTGGAGCAGCCATAGTTCTGACGGAATGTTGCATGGAGCAGGCCTTCCCTGGGACCGGCATACCGCATGTCAAGGGGATATCCGCCTTGGATGACATTCTTTTTCACAAAATAATTTTCAACAAGTGCTTCAATACACTTCACCCGAACTTCGGCAGGAATATCACCCGGTTTCAGGTTTCCGACGAGGGAATGAATGTAAACACCGTCACAAACTTCGACAGCGATTTTGCAAAGGTATTCATGTGACCTGTGCATGGGGTTTCTGAGCTGAAGAGCCGCAACCTCGCTCCATCCTCTTTCATCAAACATCTTCCGGGATTCTTCGGGCCTTACATAGATACCTTTATATTTGACAGGGTATTCGCCTTCGCTGAGAACTTTGACCGGACCGGCCAGACTGACCTCTTTCTGCTCCATAACCATCTGTACGCCGGGATGATCATCTTTGGCAATTTTCCAGAATTCTTCAGCAGTCGGAGTTCCCTCACCCATATAGACCTTTTCGCACTCAAATTTCTTGTCAGCTTCGGTCATTTCAAATTTTTCGGTGACCTTCATGGTAGCCATGATTTCATCACCTTCAGGGTCATAAAGGGCAATCTCGTCACCTGCACTGATGGCATCAGCATCTGCTTTTGATGCAGACATGGTTACGGGGATAGGCCAGAATGTTCCGTCAGCGAGAAGGAAGTCTTCACAAACGCCTTTCCAGTCGGCCTTTGTCATAAAGCTTGTCAGGGGGCTGAATCCGCCAATGCCCATCATGATCAGGTCGCCCTTTTCACGCGGGGAGACTTCAATTTTTTTAAGACCTTCGGCCTTTTTCTTTTCTGCATCCAGTTCAGCGCCTTCGAGTAAACAACAAGTCAAGCCTTTTCCACCATGAGGTGCAACTAAGTTTCCCATTCGTTTATATCTCCTCTGTACATCGTTTTAAGTTACTGATTTTACGTTTCCGAGTCCTGATGATGTTCATCTGTGCATATGTGGTCAGTATGTCATCATCAAAGCTCCTTATAAAGATAATTTTTATTTATTATTTTTTTTGGAACAACGTCCAATTGCATTTTTTTATAAAACACGAAATATAATAAGGAATAAACTTTTTGTCAAGGCTTATCAGCATTTCAATATTGAAAAAACATGGAAAAAATAAATTGTCCTGCTGGAAAATCAGAAGGCTTGACAGCCTCAGATATTACAGAAAATTTTTCCGATGCTGTTCAGGAACAAAAAATACTGATAAAGCGTTGAAAATTCGCCAATTCCAAATTTCGAGTTTCAACTGACGAGTATTTTATGTAGCTTTTAACAAAAAGATTGTCCGGAGTGCTCTGCCAAACTGCAAGTTTGGCACTCCGGAGTGGCAGACATTTTCTTAAAAGCTCTATAAATACAAAAAAAGCCCGATTTTTTCAACCGGGCCAAATCTTTGAATGGCGGAGAGACAGGGATTCGAACCCTGGGTGGAACTTTCGCCCCACACTCGCTTAGCAGGCGAGCGCCTTCAGCCAGCTCGGCCATCTCTCCGTAATCATATTTAAAACTGGCGGAGGGAGTAGGATTTGAACCCACGGAGAGCTTGCACCCTCAACGACTTTCAAGGCCGCCGCCATCAGCCACTCGGCCATCCCTCCGATACCAAGATACCAACTGTCAGTTTTTGCCAACCGTTTCAGCATTCAGTGGTTGGATTTTTTTTCTGAGCGGATGTGTTTTATTTCCAGATGTCATTCCATCCACTCCCTGATTCAATAATATGTTTCCTATCATCTTATAAATCACAGGTCAAGCTTTTTTTGCATAAAAAAATTAAAAAATGAAATATTGCCAAATTTGTAATAATATCATGGCGTAAAATTTCCATATACCTGATTCAAAAAGATGCAGGATGGGTGCAGATATTGTATGTAAATGAAGTATCTTTCTTTTTTGTTATCCAAAACTGATGATCTTTATCAAAAAGAACTATATATGCAAAATATATTATCAACAATATCCCCCACGACCGTATTTAAGGTACATAACTTTTTGAAAAAATCGGGTAGGGCAGGAGCCTTGCGGCTCCCTTCCCCTAAGAACCGTGCGTGAAAGTTTCCCTTCACACGGCTCAAAGACCACTTTTATGAAGCGGCCCGGCTGCGCACATTTCCCCATATCAAAGCTGTTTTGGCTTTCTTGTCATATCTGGGCACTGGTTCAGTTCAATGGGATTTTTTAAGAAAATCAGCCTATATACCGTTTGAAAACAGACAGTTATCAGTCTTTTTGCATATTTTGACAACCATTTGATTTTAATACGATTCCCATTCAACTGAACCAGTGCCGATAATTGCCCTATCCCCTTATTTTCTGGTTCAGGCGTTTTATCAATGCCGGTATCGGTGCGCCCTGATATTTACGGATTATCGTTCCAACCTCTCGGGTGAGGGCGTGAGATCCCTCTTTATCCGGCTTAATAAGTAATTTGTTGCCGAATTTGCGAAAGGTTTGCCCCAGGAACGTGAAATCATGCCGTATATACACAATTCTGGTCTTTTCATGAGATAACTTCAACCCCCTTTTTGTAAGGAATGCTTCTACAGCCGGCATAACCTTATTTTGAAGAATCCTTTTGAAGCCACTTTCCGAAAACTGGAAAAATCAGCACGGGATATAAATCGCTTCCTCCAGGCCGATTTTCCCGTCTTCATTTACGTCAACGCTGGATGCGGAGCATGGGGTCTGAATACTTTTTCCGGCGGCGGCTTTCAGTGCTGTCAGGGCATCGGCGAGGGTGAGGTCGCCTTTTATGCAGGCTTTTCCGGTTCCGATGACCGCGGTATCCTCGAAGGTGACTGTGCCGTGGAGTATATACCTTTCATCCTGATTATGAACTTTCAGATTTCAATCAGCGCAATCAGTGTAGTCTGATGAATCTGTGGTTCAGAGTGCTTTGAACCGCAGATAGACAAAAAGTCTCATATCTCATGCCAATTTTCAATTGTTAATCCTGAAAACCGATTGAAATCAGAAACATTTCTCAAAAGCCTCCTACGGAACTGGACGATCATAACTGCATGAACAATCTTTCACGGGATGAAAATTCGAGCCGTACCGAGGTAACTCTCTGGATACAGAACAACTTCCAATAACCGCATTTTACACCGCTCCCTGTATGATCTTTCAATCATGCGCCTCACGCTGCCAATTGTCAGTACCGGCAATGATGCAGGTGTGTTTTCCTCACGGATGGTCTGCTCCAGAGAGTCTTTTCCCATCATACGGCGGTTTGCGGTCAGCAGAATCATCCCATTTTTCTGAGCAAAACGCCAGACCTCCCTGTCTGTGCTGTCTTCCCTCATGCCTGCCTCGGTAAGAATCACAAATTCAAGCGGAACCAGCTCCGACCATCCGTCTTTGCGTAACATTCGCCACAGCATCATCGCCTGACCTTCGATGTTGTGGTCAATCAGAATAGTTGCCATATTCCTGCTCCAGCTTCGTCTTTTCGGCTTTCAGTTTCATCCAAAGCCCCTCTTTTCCCGGTCTGCGGGGCATTTCTCTGATTTTGGCAAAATGTTCCCGGTTGTGATCTTCCCAATATTGCCGGATTTCCTCGGCCTGCTTCAGGACGAGTCTGTATTCGGCCTCAACCTCGGCCCGGTTGTTTTCAATGTAATCCATTGCGTCTTTTATCTGTCGGTCCGTCAGGTTCAGCCAGTACTGAACCAGTTCGGGAGGCCAGTTTTCCGTGACATAGTCCATCACGTCATAAAGCGTGATTCGCGTACCTGCTATGGACAGCCCCCGACTGTCCCTGACAATGGTGGTCTGAGAATTGTTCATCGTTCCCGCCTTTCATATTCGCATTGTTCAAAACTGTTAAAAAAATAAATCACCGACACATACACCGTATGTTCATCCAAATCCTGTGAAAATCCCCTGTCCTGAAAAATGTCGGATTTCCCGTTATCATTCCCGAACCACTACTGATAAGCGATGTCCAAGGAAAACCATTCATCTTTGGTAAGCCTCAGGCTGAGGCCGTAAATGTCATCCGGGCTTCCCTCGGCAGGCGCGGGATCATAAAACAGGCCGGCTCTTATCGGAACCGCATAGCTCTCTCTGCTGTTGATGGCCAGATATTCCGCTCCCAGCCTGATGGGTGAGATCAGATCATATCCGATTCTGTCATGGGCAGTCTGCTGATGGGACACAGTTCAATGCCGTCCCCAAAACGCCGTTGCCAGACCAGGTAAAATGATGAAAAGTCTTTTGATTAAGGTCATGTTTTTCCTCTGTAGCAATATGGTATAGAATTTTCTTTTTACATGAAAGTCCTGACTTATGCAACGGTGGTTCCCACTTTGCGGGAATTACATGCACAGGTCAACTTCACAATTGGTATTCAGCCTGCGCTATCAGCCCCCCTGTTCGGCATCGTGAATAACAGACGGCAATCTGCGTTTGGCCTCTGTCACAGAAAATTGCTTTTGCATAATTTCCTCCTATAAATGAATGCGGGTTGCTGATATCTGCTGATACGCCAAAAACAAATCTTCTGATTATAACGGATTTAGGGGAGGCCTGTAAAGCCCCGCAGGGTCGGCATATTTGTAGTTGCAAACATGTCGCCCCTACGGGGCTTGGATCGGAGCTTCCCCTAAATCCGTTATAATCAGGATAATGGGACCGATACTGTCCACATTGATGACAACATCGGTTTGGGATGTTTTGCCTGTCAGGTCCGTCGCCACAACCGGAATGGTATTTTGTCCTGCGGGACAGGAAATCCTTTCTTATCCTTAATTCTTATAAACGCTGAGGATACTTTCAGGCAAACAGCTTTGCCAGCCGTGCTTCTCCGAATCTCATGGGAAGCACAATGGCAAGTATGCTGACAATAAAAGTCAGGGCGAATGATCCGAATGCCCATATCCAACTGAAAAGGCTTAATGACCTGCCCTGGAAATCTGCCATGAAAATTTCATAAACCGGGCCTGCCTCAAGGATGATCACGAATCCGATATATCCCGCGCATAATGACATAAAAAGAATTCCGCCGAAACTGGTCACGGTCTGGATCGGGTTTTCAGCTTTGAAATCCGGGTATGCCGCACCCAGTCCGATCCCCAGAGAAACAACCCCCGGAACCAGGAAAAATACAGTCACTGTTGAAAGTATCATCATAAAAGTCGTGACATGGAGGAGCATGTTTGTCGTAACAATGAGTATCTCAGAAAGAAGGAGCAATGGGAAATAATAGATGAAGAATTTTATCCAGAGAAAGCTTCTCAGGGGAATGGGCACTGATTTTACAATCCAGAAAGCGTCTCCTTCCGTGCTGACAGCAGGGTAGGCAAAGCGGGCAGTGACCGCGGTAAGCACAAAGAGCGCGAGGCCCATGTTCAGAAAAGAAAGAATGTTCTGGAGATAAACGGTTTTTATGGGCGATTTTTCAAGGGGGAGTGCCTTGAAGTTATAGACATAAATGACAATAAGCCCGGCAATGAGAAATATCTGGGACCACTGGGTCTGATCTCGGGAAAAGCTTCTGATCTCCTTGACAGCAAAGGCTCTGACCGGACCGGGCAGATATTTTGAGAACACGGCTTTTCTGAAAAATCCGGAGGTATTGGCAGGTTTGAACAGACGGGCTGATGCGGTCTGGGTTTTTGAAAATCCTTTAAAGTAAAAGGCATCCGCGAGAATAATAAGTACAACAGCCAGGACCGCGGCGCAACTCCAGGAAAGTGCGATATGAAACAGCCCTTCCGTGATCAAACCCTCAAGTGCGGCTTTTATGCTGTCGAATGCCCATGTACTGGGAAGATATGGCGGCGCGGGTGTCTGGAGATTTTTTATATAGATCAGCGCGGAGATAAACACATCCGGGTCAACCAGCAGTTCCGGTTTTAAAAGACGGAACGCTATATAAAGCAGCATAAAGAGGGCAAGGCCCAGGAATATAAAAATGCTTTTCACGCGGCTCGCCGGAATAAGCATCACCGCGGACATCACCAGCACGGAACTGACAGCTGATGCAATAATCGAAAGGGATAAAAGGCTCAGGATGATAGTGAGATAGAAAAAAAGTCCTGCTTTATAAACAATCCCGTAAGAGATGAAGACCGGCAGCGTATAGACGATGACCATCCAGGAACTTTCAGTGGTGCTGTCAGCCCATCTCGCGATAAAAATCTTGTAGCTCGGAACCGGCATGGAATGCACAAGATGCAGATCCCTGGAAAGATACAGCTTGGAGAGTGTGGTCAGAATGCTGCTGAAAATAAGAAGCGCAAAAGAGGTGATGAGGAGCATGGAAAGCAGTTTATAGGCCACGATATCTCCGATATCTTCAATCTCCCTGAAATATTCAAGTACGCTCAGGGACACGGCAAATATGCCGGCCCATAAAAGTGCCCCTGCCATGCCGAGAACGAAAAACCGGAGTGATCCGCTGTTCTGATTATTTGAAAGCTTCCAGTTTCTGGCAGACCAGATTCTTGGTTTCAGAAGTGTGAGAATGTCATTCATTTTTCAAAAAGTCCTTCCGCAGTCATGCTCAGAAACGCCTGCTCAAGATCGGCGTCGGTCGCATCTGCCTCCTGTTTTAAATCTTCCGTGGTTCGTGGCGATAAATCCCGATGTGATTATATCCACCGCCAGAATTCCGTTCAGGGCCTCGTCCGAACTTCTCCGGATTCAGAACCCGAATTTTTTGAGTTTCCCCTTGATTTCCGCAAAGATATGTTTCAATTCAGTAAGGGTTTTCCCCTCCAGTTTCTTCTCGGAATAAACAGATTGTCTGATCATCTCCTGAGCCATCAGTATCTTTCCGATCAGCGTTCCTTTCTTTATTCCTTTCTTTATTCCTTTCTTTATTCCTTTCTCACTTCCGATACGCTCGGCAGTAGTTATGTATGGCATTTTCTCTTTCTCCTCGAATTTTGTAAGCTCCTTATGATACATATCATCCAGACCTTCCGGCAGGGCCATGATCCAGTCAGTGAAACGATACAGGTTGATAATATCGGTCCTGCTGAATCCCCGCCTGTAGAGTTCCTTTGTCAGTTCAATTTTGTACCTGAACCGCTTCTGATCGGTCGCACCTGCCTCCTGTTTTAAATCTTCCGTGGTTCGTGGCGATAAATCCCGATGTGATTA
>JAOZLU010000036.1:22221-23733 GCA_029934695.1 Desulfobacterales bacterium
CCGCCTGTAGAGTTCCTTTGTCAGTTCAATTTTGTACCTGAACCGCTTCTGATCGTTCTTTTTTGTCTCCATGGTCCGCAGATGGACAAGCACGACCACGGCAAAGGGATTGTCAGATTCTCTGAGAAACTTCAGGCGTCTTCTGTAGCTCAGAATCTTGACCATGAGAAAGCGGAATCTGGTGGTGCATCCCCACAGGCCGCGGGAATATGATGTGGGACGCCATTTCGGGTTGTCATCGGCAAGCACTGCGAGACTGACCACGGGCCGCTCGTACAGTTCGTGAATGCGGTAGTTATAAACAAAAGTCCGGCAGGGGAAATTCCTCTTTTCCTGGGCCTGCACCTCGACATGCGCAAGCACCCATGTCTCCTCCCCGCTCTTCTTCCAGATTCGGAAGAGTTTGTCAGCCAGACGCTCCCCGGTTTCAGCCTCACGGGTAATCTGGCGCAGCTCCTTGTCCAGAGAATCGTAGCCTCTGCTCCAGTCAATATCCTGCGCTGTTTTCGGGAAAAAGAATGTCATGAACTGCTCGAAATAAGTGGACAGTATTTCTTTCCACGGGCTGTCATAATCATCATGCTGAGTCATTTTGACATCCTTCCGAGTGGGACGTATTTAAAGTTAAGGGAATTCCTGGTTTCAGAAATGTGAGAATGTCATTCATTTTTCAAAAAGTCCTTCCGCAGTCATGCTCAGAAACGCCTGCTCAAGATCGGCGTCGGTCGCATCTGCCTCCTGTTTTAAATCTTCCGTGGTTCCTGTGGCGATAAGGGACCCCTTGAGAATCACCCCGATGCGGTCACAAATATCTTCCGCCACCTTCAGAGTATGGGTGGACATGAAAATGGTGACGCCTTCTCCCGCAAGCTGCTTTAACAGTTCCTTGAGCATCCTGACGGCAGCCGGATCAAGTCCCACTGTGGGTTCGTCAACAATGATGACCTCCGGATCATGGAGCAGGGCCGCGGCCATGATAAGCCGCTGTTTCATGCCGTGGGAATAGGATTCAATCAGTTCATTGGCCCAGTCTGCAAGGGAAAACACTTTCAACTGTTCCTCTGCCTTTCTGGAAAACGCATTTTCATCCACATTATAAAGATCAGCGGTGAACCTCAGAAATTCCATGCCGGTAAGTTTTTCATAGAGATAAGGCCGGTCAGGAATGAAACCGATCCTGGCTTTGGCCTTTTCCGGATTTTCATCCATACGGATGCCGCTGACGGTCACAGTCCCCGAGGTCGGGGCAAGTATTCCTCCCATGATCCTGATGATGGTGGTTTTGCCTGCGCCATTCGGGCCGATAAATCCGAAAATTTCGCCTTTCTGCACTGAAATACTCAGATTGTCCACGGCAACAAAATCAGCGTATTTTTTAGTTATATTTTTGAGTTCTATCATTTTGATGTTTGATGTTTGATGTTTGATGTTTGATGTTTGATTTTTGATGTTTGATGTTTGATCTTTGATGTTTGATCTTTGATGTTTGATCTTTGATGTTTGATCTTTGAT
>JAOZLU010001000.1 GCA_029934695.1 Desulfobacterales bacterium
GGGATCACAGCTGTCTGAAATCTTATGCAGCCACAAAATCCGTTAGAATCAGGAATAAGGAAGGAGTATTTATAAGTTGGGGAGTCTGCTGTATCCGAATGCTTAATATTTTTAAATAATGTAAGGAGGAAATTATGAAAAGAATAATCCCTGTTTTGCTTTTGCTGCTTGTTGCCTTACCCGGTCCGGCCCACAGCTCAGATCCGATGGATGCTGTCCGGGGGCCTATTGATGAAGTCATAAATACTCTGAAGGATCCCCAATATCAGGGGGATGCTCAGAAGGAAGTCCAGCGTGAGAAAATATGGAAAATTATCCGTGAGCTGTTTGATTTTAAAAAGATTTCAAGCTTGGCATTAGGTAACTACCGGAAAAAATTCAGTCCGCAGGAGTTGAAAGAATTCACAGATCATTTTTCCAGGCTTCTTGAAGACACCTATCTTGATAAAATACAGGCGGAATACCGCAATGAAAAAGTCATCTACCTGAGTCAGAAGATAGGCTCCGGCAAGAAGGCCGACAAGGCCCTGGTCAAAACCAAAATCACCAGAGAGAGTGTCGAAATCCCTGTAAACTATAAAATGTGGTTGAATAACGGGATATGGCGGGTCTATGATGTGAAAGTTGAGGGGGTGAGTCTGGTGAAAAACTACCGGAACCAGTTCCAGAAAATTCTCCTGAACAATCCTCCGGCCCATCTGATTGAGAAAGTGAGAAAGAAAGTCGAAAAACGGAAAGAGAAAAAAGCTGATGCAGATAAATAAGCCGCACAACATATTGAGACTTCTGACACTGTTTCTCGCGGTACTTGCTTTTTTTTCGGGCTGTGCACACCAACGGGTTGACAATTCCCCTGCGGTCCCGTCATTCGCTCAGAAGAGCCATAAAGCAAATTTGTCCGCCGCAGACCAAGCGATGTCAGAGTATAAAGAGGATTCGGATGACGATTTTCTCGATGACGAGCTTGACGACGATTTTCTTGATGATGAGCTTGATGAGGATTCGGATACTTCTTTTAAAGATTCCGAAGAGAAAATCCGCCTCTCTGACCCCTTGGCCCCTTGGAACCGGGTCATGTTCCGTTTTAATGACAAGCTGTACTTCTGGGTGCTGAAACCTGTTGCCAAAGGATATAAAGCAGTGACCCCCGCGGCGGTCAGGCTCGGCATAAGAAATTTCTTTAGGAACCTTACAACACCTATCCGGGTGGTGAACTGCATTTTCCAGGGAAAGTTTCATACAGCAGAACTCGAAATTGCCAGATTCCTGATCAACAGCACTGTGGGCGTACTTGGCTTGGGAGATGTGGCCAAAAACAACCCCAAATTTGACAGGCCCCCTGAAGAAGACCTGGGGCAGACCCTTGGCGTTTACGGCATCGGAAACGGGTTTTATATTGTATGGCCTCTTGCAGGGCCTTCCACCCTGCGGGATTCGGCAGGGATAATCGGGGATATGTTCCTGAATCCAATAACTTATGTGGATATGCCCCCAGGATCAGGAGCAGGCATCACTGCTTTTGAGACGGTGAACGAGACATCATTCCGGATCGGGGACTACGAAGCAATCAAAGACGCGGCCATCGAGCCTTATGAGGCTTTTCGTGACGCCTATCTCCAGTATCGTGAGAAGAAGGTGAGAAACAGGGAAGAGGGTGAAACTGAAAGGCGGTACGATAATCTGATAAGAAAATGGATCAAGTGAAATGCCCATCCATGC
>JAOZLU010001001.1 GCA_029934695.1 Desulfobacterales bacterium
ATCCTCACTTCCGGTGGCTTCAAATGAGCTACCACTAAAAGCGGGGGAATGTGGATGTGGTGATCGTTGCTGACGGAACTTGGAAAGGCACAGGGTTTAAAAATTTGAAATTTGACGGAAAAGCCATAACGGTCAGGTCGGAAAACGGACCTGAAAATTGTATTATTGACTGTGAAGGTGAAGGGAAAGGATTCGATTTCTCCAGCGGTGAAGGAAAAGCATCCGAAGTATCCGGCTTTACCATAACCAATGCGAGCGAAGGCGGTATCGATTGTGGTTATTCATCCCCGACAATCACCAATTGTATTATCACTGGTAATAATAATACCAGCTATGGGGGCGGCGGTATCGATTGTGGTAGTACTTCCTCACCGACAATCATCAACTGTGTTATCACTGGCAATACAGCCGAGAGAGAAGGCGGTGGAATTTATTCTGGTAACACTTCCGATCCTCCGACAATAACCGGCTGCATCATCAGTAATAATAGTGCTTCAAGAGGAGGTGGTATTTATTGCGGGAAAGCAAATATTAGCAACTGCACCATCAGTAATAACTTTGCTTCTGGAAATGGCGGTGGAGTTTATTGTGGGGATGCCAATATTACCAACTGTGTCATCAGTAACAATACTGCTAATGATTCCGGAAGCGACGGTGGTGGAATTTATTGCAGCGGTTCACCGATAGTCACCAATTGCACCATAACTGATAATTCCGCCAACAATGGCGGTGGCGGGACTGACTGTTATTATTCCACTATAACGATTATAAATAGCATTCTATGGGGAAACACGCCTGACCAAATCCGTTATGAAGATGATAGTCCTCCCGAAATTTACTACAGTGATGTTCAAGGCGGATTTTCAGGTATGGGTAATATTGATGCAGACCCGCTTCTCGGCAATGACAACCATCTGAAAGCTGGTTCGCCCTGTATTGACGCAGGTACATCAGAAATGGATGCGCCTGATACGGACATTGACGGGGCTTCACGGCCCCAGGGAAGCGGCCATGACATAGGGGCGGACGAGGCTTCCGCGGACAGCCCCAATGATCCTTCAGCAAATGCCGGTTCTGACCAGATTGTGGGGGATGGAATCACACTTTACGGAAGCAAATCTTTTGATCCCGACGGTTCGATTGCATCCTATCAGTGGGAACTCCGTCATAAAACAAACTCGCTTCATAACAAAACAGTTTCAGGAGAAACAGTCACCGTATCCGATGTGAAGAAGGGATTCTACGATGTGACGCTCACCGTAACCGACGACAGCGGAGCGGTGAATGCCGATGAAATGTTTTTTTCGGCAACCGGAGACCCGATGAAAGAATATGACATAAGCGGGGACGGCAAAGCTGGTCTGGCCGAAGTGATTTACTATTTGCAGATTCTCTCCGGGAAATAATTCTGGTAGCAAGGATATGAGAAAAACATAACCCGTCTCCGGATCGAATGCCGGAGGCGTGTCCTTGTCTGTTGAATCAGCCAAACACCACCATTCATAGGCCCGTAGGGTCGACATATTTGTAGAACCAGCCAACCCCCCATTCATAGGCCCGTAGGGCCGACATGTTTATAGAATGATCGGCTTGATTTTTTTATGCTACAAACATGGCGGCCCTGCGGGCCTCTGACCGATTTGATTTTTTATGCTACAAACATGCCGACCCTACGGGCCTGACCGATTTGATTTTTTATGCTACAAACATGGCGACCCT